>SXQZ01000106.1 GCA_005792725.1 Actinomycetota bacterium | reverse complement strand
CTCGGCCGTGCGCATCACCCACCTCCCCACCGGTGTCGTGGTGCAGTGCCAGAACGAGCGCAGCCAGACCCAGAATCGCGCCACCGCGATGAGCATGCTCCGTTCGCGCCTCCTCGAACTCGAACTCCAGCGCCGGGAGGAGGAGGCCGCGCGCGCCCGGGGCGAGAGCATGACCATCGGGTTCGGCAGTCAGATCCGCTCGTACGTCATCCATCCGTACGCGATGGTGAAGGACCTGCGGACCGGGCACGAGACCGGGAACACCCAGGCGGTCTTCGACGGTGCCCTCGACCCGTTCATGCGGGCCGAACTGGAGCGCCGTGCAAAGGGCCTGGCGGCACTGGGAGACGACTGACCCCGTACCCCCCGGTGACCATCGCACCCCCCCATTGCGGACGGGTTGCGACGACCGGGTGAATCCACCCCGTACCCCCGCTCACCCCGTACCCCCGCTCACCCCGTACCCCCGCTCACCCCGTACCCCCGCTCACCCCGTACCCCCGCTCACCCCATACCCCCGCTCACCCCATACCCCCGCTCACCCCATACCCCCGCTCACCCCGTACGCCTCGTTGCCGAGGTGGTGCGACGACCGATTGAATCCACTCTGGCGCCGTGGTGACCGGGGCTGCCGTGCGGTCCGGGGTCGGGAGCCGTGGTGCGCGGGAACCGCCTGCGGGGTCATCGGCGCTCATTGCCGATACCTGTAAGGGGCGTTGCACGTCCCCGGTCCGGGCGGGAGGGGCACCTCCGGTGGTGGCGAAACCCAACCCGGTAGCGAGGATCCGATTTCGATCTGGAGTTCTGACATGAGAGACGGCCCCGTGGGCGGTCGGCCGACATTCACGCTGGTGCAGGTCCCGGAGGCGCCTCCGTCCGAGGAGGAGATGGCGCCGATCTTCAGCACGCCCGTCCAGGACGGGAAGCGCCGCGAGGGCGACATCTTCCGCCCGGGGCCCGGGCCGATGGTGGAGTTGCGCGGCGTCATCAAGACGTACGACGGCAACTCCCGTGGCCTCGCCGGGGTGTCACTCCAGATCGACACCGGCGAGTTCGTCTTCCTCGTGGGGCCGTCGGGCTCGGGGAAGTCCACCTTCATCCGCCTGATCATCCGCGAGCTGCGCCCGACGAGCGGGGCGGTGATCGTGGGTGGCCGCGACCTCGGCGAACTGCGCCGGAGCAAGGTGCCCTACCTGCGCCGTGCGATCGGCTGCGTGTTCCAGGACTTCCGCCTGCTGCCCGACCGCACGGCGGCCGAGAACGTGGCCTATGCCCTCCAGGTCACGGGACACAGCCAGAAGGAGGTGCGCCGCCGCGTTCCGGAGATCCTCTCGCTGGTGGGCCTCGACGGGATGTTCGACCGCCTTCCCCGCGAACTCTCGGGCGGCGAGCAGCAGCGGGTGTCCATCGCCCGAGCACTGGTGAACCACCCGCGTCTGCGCATCGCCGACGAACCGACGGGCAATCTCGACCCCGAGACCTCGCTGGGGATCATGGAACTGCTGCTGCGCATCAACCGCACCGGCACGACCGTGCTGGTGGCCACCCACGACCAGCACATGGTGGACCACATGCAGATGCGCGTGATCGCCCTTGACGAGGGGCGCCTCGTCCGTGATGAGGAGTCGGCCGGCTACCACGAGGAGCCCGGGGAGGCCATGGCATGAGGATCGGCATGTTCTTCCGCGAGGCGCTCCGCAGTATCCGTGCGAACGCCGCCATCTCGGTGGCCGCCACCGTCACGGCGCTCATCGCCGTCTTCATCCTCGGCGCCTTCATCCCGTCGTTCATGTACGTGCGCTCCGCCGTGGACGCCCAGAAGGCCAAGGTCGACGTGGACGTCTACATCGCCGACACGGCCACGGTTCCCCAGGTCAACGCCCTGCGCGACAAGCTGGATGGTCTCCGGACCGACGGCACGGTGGCGGCGGTCACGTATGTGTCGAAGGACGACGCCCTGCGCATCATGAGGGAGCGCCTGCGCGACCCGTCGGTGCTGGATGAGCTGCCGAGCAACCCCCTGCCCGCCAAGTTCAACGTGCAGCCCACCGATGCCGAGGATGCCGATGTCATCGTCGCCGCGGTCAAGGACGACCCGGCGCTCGACACGACCGAGGGCATCGTCTACCCGGAGGCCACGGCCGACCGGCTGCTCACCGCCGCGAAGTTCGTGCAGTGGGCCGGACTCGTGCTGATCGGAATCCTCCTGCTCGCGGCCGTGCTCCTCATCGGCAACACCATCCGGCTGTCCATCTTCGCGCGACGCCGCGAAGTCGAGGTGATGCGACTGGTGGGCGCCACCAACTGGTTCATCCGCTGGCCGTTCATGATTGAGGGCGTGATCTGCGGACTGGTCGGGGCCGCCGCCGCCGTCGTCATGCTGTGGGGCATCAAGGTCGGCGTGGTGGACGCTTGGGCGTCCGGTGCCGACACCGCGCTCACCAAGACCGGATCGGCGGCGGGCACCATCACCTTCCCGTTGCTCACCGTCGTGCTGGTGGGGGCCGGGGCCCTGCTCGGCGCCGTTGGCAGTGGGATCACGCTGCGCCGCTTCCTGAAGGTGTGACCGGTTCCACGGCGGCGGCCCCGTGCGGGGCCGCCGCCGGCACGCCCTAACATCGGCGCGTGCCGATCGTGCCCCGCTCCCGCCGCACCGTCATGGTGGCCGGCGTCGTCGTCCTGCTCGTGGCCGCATTCGTGCTGGGCGCCATCGCGGGCGCCCCGGTGCGCGACCGGGTGCTGCCGTCGCAGGCCTCGCTGCCCGACCAGGTGGCCAACGCCATCGCCGACCGGTTCGAGGGGCCCGTTGACCGTGCTGCGCTGGAGCGTGCGGGCGCCACGGCGATCGCGGAGGCGGTGGGCGACCGCTGGACCGCCTACTTCACACCCGCCGAGTGGGCGGCACTGAAGCGGGCCTCCGAGGGCCAGTACACGGGGATCGGGGTGACCATCCGCTCCACCGACGACGCCCTGATGATCAGCGAGGTCTTCCCCGGGAGCCCCGCGGCGACGGCGGGGCTCAGGGCCGGTGACCGCATCCTCGCCGTCCGCGGCGTTCGCGTCGCCACGGTGGGAGCGGTCGCGAGCCGTGAGGCCATTCTCGGGAAGGCCGGCACCGTGGTGGAACTGCAGGTGGCGTCCCCCGGGGAGGCCCCGCGCCGGGTCAGCGTCACCCGTGGTGAGGTCACCGTTCCCATGGTGCGGGCACGCATGGTCACCGGGCCACGTGGCCGTCCGGTGGCCTACATCGAGCTCGACCGCTTCGAGAAGGGCTCGGGCGATGAGGTGCACGATCAGGCGATGCGGCTCATCCGTGCCGGGGCGACGGGCGTCGTGCTCGACCTGCGTGGTGACCCCGGAGGGCTGTTGGATGAGGCCGTCGCGGTGGCCGGGGTCTTCCTCGAGCCGGGCCAACGCGTTGTGAGCACCCGCGGCCGCACCTCGCCCACGCGCGAGCGTGAGGCCGATGGCGACCCGATTCCCGCGCGGATCCCCGTCGCGGTGCTCGTGGACGGCTCGAGCGCCAGCGCGTCCGAGATCGTGGCCGGGGCCCTCAAGGACCACGGCCGCGCGGTGGCGGTGGGCCAGCCGACGTTCGGCAAGTCGAAGGTGCAGGTCACCGAGGAGACGAGCGACGGCGGCGCCGTGCGCGTGACGATCGCCGGTTACCTCACGCCGAAGGGCACCGACATCGGCAAGGGGGGCGTCGTGCCCGATGTTCGTGCGTCGGACATCGCGGGCACCGAGGCCGACGAGGCCCTGGCCGCCGCGTTGGCGGCGCTTGCCCGCAGTGGCGGCTAGCGGCATGGCCCGTGGGCGTACCGGTACCACCTTCGTCGCCCAGATGGTGCCCGCGGGGCGGGGAATGGCGGCGCGTCCGGCCTTCGAGGTGTCCCCCGAGGTGCCCCTGCTGAAGGCGCGACGTGGCGACGCCCGCAT
Source organism: Actinomycetota bacterium (assembly GCA_005792725.1). Classification (GTDB taxonomy): domain Bacteria; phylum Actinomycetota; class Thermoleophilia; order Miltoncostaeales; family Miltoncostaeaceae; genus SYFI01. Next base: position 9,169 of record SXQZ01000106.1, on the reverse strand, counting down.
CGGCGATCTCGTGACCGCGCGGCGGAAGGGCGGGGGCTGCGAGGTGGTGGCGGTGCACGGCCCGGTGAACGCCGCCGGGGCCGCCATCCGGGCCCTTCTCGCCCACGAGGGCCTGGGGCGCGGGTTCGGCTCCGCGGCCCGAGACGAGGCCCTGGCCGCGGCACGGGCCCGAGACGAGGCCGACCCCGGTCGCCGTGATCTGCGCGACCAGCGGGTGATCACCATTGACCCGGACGGGGCCAAGGACCACGACGACGCCATCGGCGTCGCCGACGAGGGCGATGGCATCCGCCTCTGGGTACACATCGCCGACGTCAGCCGGTTCGTGCCCGCCGGGGGTGCCATCGATCGCGACGCCGCGCGGCGTGGCTGCTCGGTGTACCTGCCCGGCAGCGTGGACCCGATGCTGCCCGAGTTGCTCTCCAACGACATCTGCTCGCTGCGCCCGGGCGAGGACCGCAAGGCCCTCACGGCGCACATGCTGGTGGGCCCCGACGGCTCCGTGAGCGCCGAGGGGTTCCACCGCTCTCTCATCCGTTCGGACCGCCGCCTCACGTACCCCGAGGTTGATGACGTCCTCGGGGGCCGCGCCACCCTCGGCGACGACGCCATGGAGCACGACGTCCGCCTGGCCATGGAGCTGGCACGCCGCCTCCGGGCCCGGCGGATGCGCCGGGGCGCCCTCGACATCGTCACGGGCGAGCCACGCTTCCGCTTCGACGGGGATCTGGTGCAGGCGGTCGCCGTCGAGGCCCAGACCGACGCCCACAGCCTCATCGAGGAATGCATGATCGCCGCCAACGAGGCGGTCGCGCGGTTCCTCATCGCCAAGCGGGTGCCGACCATCTTCCGCGTGCACGCCGACCCCGAGCAGGTGGCCATCGAGGACCTGTGGGCCCGCCTTGAGGTGCTCGGAATCCCCGTCCCGCCGCTGGCCGAGGGCATTCTCACCTCCGACCAGCGACGTGAGGCCGCCGGCGTGGCGGCTCACGCCGTGCGGCTGCACACCGAGCGCACGGGCCAGGGGGCGGCCAGCCTGCCGTACATGGTGCTGCGGTCGCTGCAGAAGGCCATCTACCGCCCCGACGAGACATCCCACTCGGGGCTCGCCAGCCCGGCCTATCTCCACTTCACCTCGCCCATCCGGCGCTACCCCGATCTGGTGGTGCACCGGGCGCTGGTGCATGCGCTGGGCCTGGGGGAGCCCGCGCCCGATGCCGCCCTGCTGCCCGAGGTCGCCACCGACGCCTCCGAGTGCGAGCGCGATGCCACCGGCCTCGAGCGGCGTGCCGATCGCATGTGCCTCGCATACCTCGTGGCGCAGTCCCTCGCCCGTGATGAGGGAATCCGGCCCCGCGACGGTGAGGTGACAGGGATCGGCCGGGCGGGGCTGTTCATCACCTTCGAGGGGGCGTTTGACGGCTTCATGCCCTTCCGCCTCATGCCCGACGACCACTACGTGCCCGATGAGATCGGCGTCGAGGCGGTGGGGGAGGACACCGGCCGGCGTATCCGACTGGGTGACCCCATCCGCCTGCGCGTGGTCGACGTGGAGCCCCTGCGGGGCCGCGTCACCCTGGAGCCCGTGGGCCCCGCGCGGCCCCGTCGCTAACCTCCGTCGCCCATGGGTAAGAAGGGCAAGGCAACGGGTCGCGCCACGGCGCCCGCCCGCAGGGACATCGCGCAGAACCGCAAGGCGCTGCACGAGTACGAGATCCTCGACCGCTACGAGGCCGGCATCGCCCTGACCGGCACCGAGGTCAAGGGCCTGCGCGAATCCGGCGCGATGATCCGTGAGGCGTATGCGCAGGTCATCAACGACGAGGTGGTCCTCGTGGGCGCCCACATCAGCGACTACGGCCCCGCGGGTGGCCGCGGGCACGACCCCCAGCGCACCCGCCGGCTCCTGCTGCACCGCCGGGAGATCGACAAGATCGCGGGGAGGCTGGCCGAGAAGGGCGTGACGCTCATCCCCCTGCGCATGTACTTCAACGACGACGGCCGCGCGAAGATCGAACTCGGGATCGGCCGTGGCCGTACTCAGTACGACAAGCGCGTGGCCATCAAGGACCGCGAGATGCAGCGCGAGGTCTCGCGCGCGAACGCCCGCCGCGGCCGTGGCTAGCGCCGGTTCCCCCGGCCAGGAGGAGATACGAATGACGGCTCCCATCACTACCCCCGCGCTCGCCATGCGTCTGCTCCCACGCATTCGGGCACGGCACGTGACGACGGCCGTCATCATCGCCGCCGCGGTCGCGCCCCTCGCGCTCACCGGCGCCGCCGGGGCGGCCCCGTCGAGGCTGCCCGACGTGCAGAAGACCGGCGCGCAGATGGTGAACCGGTTCATGGCGAACCTCACCCGCCGCGACGTGCGGAAGATCAATGCCCTGCTTGCGTCGTCGTTCATCGTCCAGCGGGCCAACGGCACCTGGGCGAAGAGGGCCGACTACATGAGCCACCTTCCGGTCGTGTCGGCGTACGTCATCTCATCGAGTTACTCCACGTACGCCCACGGCGTGCTGACCGTCCGCTGGGAGGTCGCCACCCACGAAACCCTGCCCGGCGTACCGGTGGGGTCGCACCCCGCGCCGCGCCTTTCGACCTTCGCCTGGACCCGGTCGGGCTTCGCCATGACGGCACACGCCAACTTCAACCCGCCGGCGTAGGCACTCCTGCCCGTGACGCCGGTGCGCGCTGGGGCCGGGATCACCGCGGGCCGCGGCATGGCCTCCTGCCGACGCCCCGCCCTCAGCGGATGATCACGACATGCTCGGTCAGCGACCCGTGGGCCCCGAGCGTCGAGATCTTCTCGATGTCGCTGCTGCGGCTGGGCCCCGACACCAGGCTCACGGCGGACGGAGTGGGGCGCCCCGCCGCGTAGGTCCGTGCGAGGGCCTCGCCGAGGGTGCCCACGATGCGGTCGGCCGGCAGCAGCGCCACGTGGTGCCGACTGGTCACGTCAATGCCCCGCCCGTGTCCCGGGGACGCCTCCAGCACCAGCGTGCCGCGCTCGGCCACGGCGAGGGCGGGAACGGTCACCCCGCAGACATCGCCGGGACCCTCCAAGCCCAGGATCTCGCGGCGGCCGAGCGCAACGGGCCACCACAGCACGTCGATGCCCACGGCCCGCAGCGCCGCGGCCAGACCCACCCGCTCCACCAGCGGGTCGTCGGCGAGCACCGCCCGCACCACGCCCGCGTCGGCCATCCAGCGAGCGCCCGCCCGCCCGGCACCGTCGGGGTCCGCCATCTCCCATGTGGCCTTCCGGCGGCCCAGCGACGCCGCCATCTGATCGGCCAGTGCGCTCATCGCCGGGGTGGCCATCGGCTGGGCAGGTCACGGACACTGGTCCAGGCCCGCCCCGGTCCCGGCAGGCGGTGCACCCAGCCGCCCCGCCCCCGGATGCGCAGGCCCAGCCGCCAGCCCACGATGGTCAGGCGGTAGGTCAGCCCCCGGCGCCACAGGAGGCTCCACAGGCGGAAGGCCCAGCCTGCCTTCGTCGTGGCGGGTGACCGCGACCGCGCGCGCGCCTTCACCAGGAGGTCTTGCAGGGGGATTCCCACCGGGCAGGCGTCGCCGCAGGCGCCGCAGACGGACGACATGAACGGCAGGTCGCGCGAGCCGGGCGATGACGGGCCTTCCAGCAGCGGCGTGATGACCGCGCCGATGGGCCCCGAATACGGCGACCCGTAGGTCTGGCCGCCCACATTGCGCCACATTGGGCACGAGTACAGGCACGCGCCGCAGCGGATGCAGGAGAGGGCCTCCTCGAACTCCGACCCCCGGAGCGCCCCCCGCCCGCCATCCACGATGACCAGATGGAACTCCTCGGGGCCGTCGGCCTCTCCCTCACGCCGGGGGCCGCTGATGAGGTTGACGTAGTTGGCAGCGTCATAGCCGATGGCGGCCATGGGCAGCACCTGCAGGATGTGCGCGGCCTCGTCCCAGTCGGCCACCACCCGCTCCATGCCCATCACGGCCACGTGGATCCGCGGTTGGGACGTCACCAGCCGGATGTTGCCCTCGTTCTCGACGATGCAGACGGTGCCGGTGGCAGCCACGGCCAGGTTCACGCCCGAGATCCCCATCTCGGCCTGGGCGAACTTCTCGCGCAGGCGCATCCGCGCATGGGCCACCAGCCCCTCACGGTCGTCGGGCACATCGCCATTGCTCTCGGCGCGGAACAGCGCGGCCACCTCCTCCTTGTTCAGGTGGATGGCCGGGGCGATGATGTGCGTGGGGTGCTCGTGGGCAAGTTGCAGGATCCACTCGCCGAGGTCGGTCTCCACCACCTCGAGCCCGGCGTCCTCCAGCGCGTCGTTGAGCTTGATCTCCTCGGTGGCCATGGACTTGCTCTTGGCCACCATGCCCACGCCGCGCGCGCGGGCGAGGCCCACGATGTACCGGCAGGCCTCCGCCGCGTCGGCCGCGCGCACCACGGTGCCGCCGTTCTCCCGCACGCGGTGCTGCAACTGCGTGAGCAGCGCCGGCAGCGCGCGGATGTTCGCGCGCCGGATGTCCCGGGCCCGGTCACGCATCTCGTTGAACCCGTAGTCGCGGTCCATCACCTCGCGCTGCTCGGCCCAGGCCGTGCCCGCGGAGCGGAGGTTCGCCGCCAGGCCGGGGTCGCGCAGGGCCGTGAGCGTCCGCTCGCGCAGCGTGCCGGTGACATCGTCGTAGGTGACCCCGCCCGGTGCACGCCGACGCCGACTGCTCACGACCCCAGCACCTCGGCGATGTGCCGTGCCCGGAGAGCGGTGCCCGTGCGGTGCGCGCGCCCGGCGATGTGCATGAGGCATCCGAGATCGCAGGCCACCACCTCGGGTGCGCCGCTGTTCACGGCGTCATGGGCCTTCTGGTCGCCCAGACGCGCCGAGAGTTCCGGGTAGTTCAGCGCGAAGGTGCCGCCGAAGCCGCAGCACTGGTCGGTGTTGGCCATCTCGCGTACCTCGAGGCCCGGCACCCGGTCGAGCGCCGCCCGGGCGCTCGTGCCGTCGCCCAGCGCGCGAAGCATGTGGCAGGAGTCGTGCACGGTCACCGCGCCGCAGGGCTTCGCGCGCGGGTCCAGATCGTGCCGGGCGAGGAACTGCGTGAACTCGACGGTGCGTGCGGCCAGATCGCGCGCATCGGCCTCATCCGGTTCGCCCCTGAACAGGTCCGGGTAGGAGTGGACGACCATGGCCGAGCACGATCCGCTCGGCACCACCACCTCCTCCGTCCCCGCGAACACCTTGATCGTGTGACGGGCCACCGCGCGCGCCTGCCCGGGATGCCCCGAGTTCCACGCCGGCTGCCCGCAGCAGGTCTGCCCGCGGGGCACCCTCACCTCAACCCCGGCGCGCTCGAGCGCACGCCGGGTGGCCTTCCACACCTTGGGCGCGATGGCATCGGACAGGCATGTGCGCATGAGCAGCACCCGCATGGCCGTGGAGTCTAGGAGGGGGGCCGGGTGCCGTCCTCCGCCGGAGCCGGCCTCGACGCCACCACCCACGGCGGTCGTGGGCGCGCGCCCGTCGCTCCCGCCGCCGTCGAGGGCGAGGCCCGGCGTGGGACCCGCGGGAGCGCCGGCCATGGTGTGCACAAGGATTCCGGGACGCACACCGGGGCCCTCCCGGCATTGCCGCCCCCGGAATGAGGAACCCCTGGTGGAGCAGTGATAGCGTTCCGCCCCGCAGGAACCTTCACGGGCCCGAACCAGTTTCGACGGGGCGGAGAAGGATTGGCAAGCGAGCCGCGGACCCTGAGGACCGCGTTACCAACAGGGAACCAAACGTAGCTGCGGATTCTCGCCAGCTCGCTCTCGCCGCCTAGTACGCGGGTCTGAGAGTCGTCGGCCCTCCTGTGGACCATGAGGGGGATTACCGGCGTCGCATAGTGGTCCTGGCCCCGGGGCAGGGTTCCTCGGCCGAGGGGCGAGATTGCAGGAGGGGCTGGGGGTGGAGTGATTCGCCGGAGATGGCACCCGCCCCGAGACACTCATCGCCGGCTGCGCTCGGAGAAACCCATCTGGAAACGCTTTCGGACGCCGGGGCAGTGCCGGCCGGGTCCATCAGATCTCTTCCAAAGACAGTTCTGAAGAGGCCAGAAAATCAGAAAATACGCGGGATCTGAGGGAGCCAACTGGGGCTCCCTCAGTCGTTGCGGGGCAGACCCGCCCTAGTCGCCGCTTCTTGTTCGCAGCGGTGCCCATGGCGGCCGCGGGCCCTCGAATGTCGGGTCCATGCTGATGCGCGCGGCTTCAAGGTTCCGGACCTCGTCGAATGACAGCAGGATGCGGAAACGGAAATAGAGCCAACGTCGGATGAAGGTGACCCGGCAATCATGAGTTAGCGCGGCGACGCGGTGCTCGGCACGGAGGTTATCTCGCGAAATGAGCGCGATTTCGCGGAAGTTCGCATAGTGGGGGTCACGCACTCGTCCCCAGGGCCGCAGAAAGAAGGTGTGCGCCATCGCGATACGCCATGCGCCCGATTTCTCGCTGAGGCCGGCGGCAACCAGACTTCGTTGGTGATCGTCGCTCAGTCCGCTGAAAGGCTCGACCTTTACCACCTGGATCTCACGCACTGCCGGCTTGGACAACTCGCATGTGGGGTGTACCACCTGCAGTGCGCTCCACGTCGGGGGCATCTCGGGGAGGACGAAGATGTCGCCCTGCCGAATCGGGTATGCCGAACGATTGCGAGAGGGGGCGTAGTAGTCATCACGCGACCCGAGGTACCACTTCGGCTCAGCCTGCATACTCGAGCTCGGTGTCGTCCTCGTCCATGTGGTGATGCGCCAGCGGAGAAGTTCGAGGTGCGAGTCTCTCGCCGTCCTCGCCGAACTCCAGCTCAATCGGCGCGGCATTGACAAAGTCGATCAGGCGCTGCCAGTCGAACTCTGCCGTAATGCCGTACTGGGCCAGCGTCTCTGACGGCAGGGCCACACCGGCCTGTGCGGCTGCAAGGAGAATCGGCAGGCTGGATCGCAGATGGTCGGCCTCCTCGATCAGGTCCTTGAATCCTGGAGGGACGAGGTAGGCGTCGAGATCTCCGTGCCGGGTGATTGCCACGGCGATCCCCTCCTCGATTTCTTCCTCGATCACTCTCGGCAGCTCGTTCTGGAGCCGCCGTCGCCCCACGGACGTCTGGCTGATGATGAACTTCATGGTCTTCATGCCCTGAGTGTACCACTACTTGTAGGCACAGCCGCGTCGTATTGCCCGGTTTACTCGTTGGTGGCCGAGGCGTCGGCGACGTGTTCGGACGTGGGTGCACCAGAAGTCCCATGTCCATGGGGCGTGTGCACGACCCCGGTAACCGCGTGTGCAAGGCCTGAGTGCACTCAAAGGGATCGTCAGTCGTAAAGCGGTTCTCGGCTACTGCAGAAGAGACCCATCAGGATCTCTTCCGAAGACAGTTCTGAAGAAGAGAAAAATGAAGGAAAAAGGCGGGATTCGAGGGGGTCGGCGACGACCCCCTCGGCGTTTTCCGGGCGCGCGCCGCCGGATTGTCAAGGCCGGTTGAGAATTGACCCCGTAGCGCCGGTTGAGAATTGACCCCCCTCGGCGAGGTGTGCCGCTTTGCGGGCGTTGGTCCACCTCGGTGCCATCCACCGGTCCCGCCGGGCCGCGACGCTCCCCGAGCCGAGCAGGCGTGGCCCGGCGGCGGGCCCGAAGGGCACGTCGGTGGGGGTGTCGCAAATCGCCTCGTGGTCTGAACGTTCCGCGATGGTGCGTCGGGGCTACTCAGGCTCGAAGCGTGCAGGTGGTGGCCGGGTGGCCTGGTCCTTGTCCTTCAGCCGGTAGCTGTCGCCCTTCAGCGAGAGGATCTTCGCGTGGTGCACCAGCCGGTCGATCATCGCCGCGGCCACCACCTCGTCGCCGAAGATCTCGCCCCAGCCCGAGAACGGTTTGTTGGAGGTCACGATCATGCTGGCCCGCTCGTAGCGGGCCGACACCAGCTGGAAGATCAGGTTGGCTGCCGCCGGATCGAAGGGGATGTATCCCACCTCGTCCATCACGAGGAGCGGTATGCGCCCCAGGCGCAGGATCTCCTCGCCCAGGCGTCCTGAGCGCTGGGCCTCCCCCAAGCGCGCAACCCACTCGGTGGCCGTGGCGAAGGCCACCCTGTGCCCTGCCAGGCACGCCCGGATTGAGATGGCGATCGCCAGATGGGTCTTGCCCGTTCCGGGCGGCCCGAGCAGCACGATGTTCTCGCGCTCATGGAGGAAGTCCAGTTGTGCCAGGTGGAGCACCTCGGCCTTCTTCACCCCGCGGGCGAAGGTGAAGTCGAACTCCTCGAGGGTCTTGCGGGCCGCAAAGCGGGCCGCACGGATGCGGATCTCCCCGCCCGAGGAGGCGCGCGAGGCGGCCTCGGTCGCAAGCAGCGCCTCGGTGAAGCGCTCGTAGCTCCACTCCTCGGCCCGTGCCCGCTCGGCGAGCTTCGGCAGCGACCTCGCGGCCGCCGGGGCCTTGAGCACCCGGAACAGATGTGCAAGTTCAGCCGTGTCGCTCATGCGATCAGGCGGTCGTAGACCTCAAGCGGGCGTGCCTCGACGGTGACCTGTGCCGTTCGCTCACCGCGGCGCTCCCGGAGCCTGCGGCTGTGTGAGAGCGCGGTGATGGTGCGGTTGCGCGCGAACGAGCGTGTGTGGCGGCAGGCGATCTGGCCCGTGTCAAGCGCCACGGCCGTGATCTGGTGCTGGGTGGCGCATACCTCGACGCGGCGTCCGACGAGATCCGGGTCGAGCGAGTAGTCGTTGGTGTCAAGGCGCACATACGGATCGGGTGGCACCCTCACCACGAAGCGCCGGTCGACCACGGGCATACGGGCCGGCAACGGCCGCATGAGCGCACGTTCCCCGATCAATCGGTCGCTCGGGCGCTCGCGAAGGGTCTGATGCACGCGCGCGTTGGCGATGTCGAACCAGCCGTCGAGCCGATCCTGGAAATCGCGCTCGTTGGCGAATGAGCGCGACGGCTCGAAGTTGGTCTCCAGGTAGCCCTGAAGGCGTTCGACACAGCCCTTGGCCTGTGCGTCGCGCGATGCCGGAACCTGTCAACCCGAATGAGACACCTGTGCGTGGAATTTAGGGAGCAACCACCTCCCTTGCGGGCCGGTTGATCCAAGCAGCGCTCGGCACCGGGGGCGGTGTCGGCACCCGCCGCACGAACCGTTCCGGGTTCGCG
>SXQZ01000105.1 GCA_005792725.1 Actinomycetota bacterium | reverse complement strand
CCGGTGCGCGTCTCGAACCGCCCCCCGCCCCCGGGGCCGCGTGCGCTGCCGGCGGTGACCTCGCGACCGGGCGCCGCGACGGCCACGTGCAGACCCCGGGTGCTGCCGGGCAGGGCGTCACCCGCCTCGTCGGTGGCACCGACCGCAAGCACGTGACGGTAGGCGCCCGGGTACTCGCACTGCACGATCCCGGCCACGCCGCACGTGTCCTTGCCGCTGTTGCCGCTCGCCGCGATGACCAGGATGCCCGCGCTCTCGGCCTCGTTGATGGCGTCCTGCTCCACCTTCGAGCGCGACGTGCCCTGCAGGCTGAGATTGATCACGCGCGCGCGGCGCGAGGTGGCGTACCGGATGCCATCGGCCACGGCCTGCGCCGATGTCTGTCCGGTCGGGCCGGCGATCTGCACCGGCAGGATCATGACCCCGGGGTCGGCCTCCGTGCCGGAGGCGACCGTCGCGATGATCCCGGCCACGAGGGTGCCGTGCCCCTCGGCGTCATGCAGCGGGTCGCCGCCGCCGAACGCGAACGACCGCGCGCCCTGGATGTCGATGCGGTTCGCGAGGCCCGCCGCCGCGGGCACCACCCCGGTGTCGAGCACGGCCACCAGCGGCCGCGGGTTGTAGAGGCGGGTGGCGGGCTTCCAGCGGATGGTGCGGAGCCAGGCCTGCGCCGTGAGGGCCTGAGCATCCTGGTCGAACTGCGATTGGGACTCGCGCGCGGTCACCCGGGCGCGCACGGGGGCGACCAGCGCCGGGGGCGGTGCCGCGTGCACGGCGCTCATCGCCGCTTCGCCACCGCGACGAAGACGAGCCCGGCGATGAGCAGGACGCCTGCAACGACGGCGACCAGCACGCCGAAGCCCAGCACCAACGGCACCCCGATGACGATGGCCTGGGCGCCGCCGACGACGACGAGTGCATCGCGGCCGACGCCGGCCGGCACCCGGCTGAGCAGCCCCACGGCGAGCGCCAGCACGACCGCGACGATGAGCAGGACCCAGAGGAAGGCCGGGCGCCACACCAACAGCGCGATCGCCTCCCCCGCCGCGAGCATGATGGCCAGCAGCAGGCGCCGGCCCACGAGCGCGCGGTGCCACTTCGCAGCGGGGCGAGGCGGCTCCTCCTCGATGACGATCGGTATTCCGGACACCCCCGCGAGGGTAACAGTGACCGCCGGGGGCGATACCATCACCGGGCATGCGGCGACGCCCCCTCATTCCGGTGCTCCTCGCGATCGCGCTGATGACGCCGGCGGTCGTGCTGGGCCGCGGGGCCGGGATGCCCGATGAGGCAACACAGCAGGCGGCCGTGGCCCGGGTGGCGGCGCTCGGCCTGCCCATCTATGAGGCCGGTTCCCAGAAGAAGTACGTCGCCCTCACCTTCGATGACGGCCCGGGGGCCTACACCACGAAGGTGCTCGATGAGCTCCGCAAGTACGGCTTCCGCGCCACCTTCTTCGTGAACGGGAAGAACTTCGCCCGCTGGGCAGACACCCTGCGCCGCGAGGGCCATGAGGCCGTGGTGGGCGATCACTCCTGGTCGCACCACTACCTGCCGAACCTTCCCCTGGCGCAGCAGATCTCGGAGGTGTCGCGCAGCATGACGGCCTCCAGCAACATCACGGGTGATCGCGTGCAGCTGTTCCGGCCGCCCTACGGTTCCAGCACCAGCGGGCTCAACTCATGGCTGCAGGCCCGGGGCGTCCTGCCCGTGCTCTGGTCCACCGACAGCCGCGACTCGCTGGGGGCCAAACGGGAGAAGATCCTGTCCCTGTCGCAGGCCGGTACCAAGCCCGGGGCCATCATCCTCCTGCACGAGAACCGCGGCCAGACGTACTGGGCCGTGAACCGGCTTCTGCCGTGGCTGCGCAAGAAGGGCTACACCGCCGTGACGGTGCCCGAACTCCTCGCGCTGAACCCCCCGGACCTCGCGGCGGTACGCCGCATGGCGGGGTCGGGGATCGGCTTCCGCTAAGCGCCGGGGAAGCGCGCGCGCATGATGCGCGCACCGCCGGCCACAGGACGCATCCGGTCGGCAAGGGCATCGGCCGTGGCGGCGTCGGGGGTGATGCCGGCGATGGCGGATCCGCTGCCACACAGCAGTGGGGGTGAGGCGCCCCCGGCCAGGAGCGCGCCGTGCAGGTCGCCGAGCGACGGTGCGAGGGCGTGGGCGGCCGGGCCCAGATCGTTTCGGCACCACCCGGCGAGACCGGCGGCGTCGGTGGGCACCGGGGCCCCGTCGTCCGGGGGTGGCGGCGGCAGGGCGTCGAACGCACGGTAGACCGCTGCCGTGGACAGGCCGGCCGCCGGGGCGACGATGACGCACTCGAACGCGGGGACCGCGCACGGCGTGAGCACCTCGCCCCGCCCCGTGGCCCACTGGGCGCCCCCGCGGATGAAGAACGGCACGTCCGACCCCACCGCGGCCGCCGCGCGCTCCAGGCGATCACCACCGAGGCCCAGGGCCAGCAACCGATCCGCGGCCACCAGCACGGCCGCGGCGTCGCTCGAGCCACCCCCTAGACCCGCCTGCGCCGGCACCTGCTTGCCGATGTCCACCGCCAGGGGCGGCAGCGGCTCCCCCACCTCGGCCTCCAGGGCGTCGAGCGCGGCCCAGGCGAGGTTGGCCGGGCCGTCGATCCCGTCAATCCCGGCACAGCGCACCGCACGCTGCGCGGACCGCGCGACGCTCACCATGTCCGCCGGGCCCGCGAGCGCCACCATGAGCGAGCGCAGGGGGTGGTATCCGTCCTCGCGCACGGGCCCGACGAGCAGCCGCAGGTTCACCTTGGGGGCAGCGGCCACCGTGACCGACCCGGGGCCGCTCACGACCGGTCCCCGGTGGGGGCCCATCCGAGTGCGCGGGCGAGGCGTGGATAATCCGCGGGCGGGACCTGCTCGGGTCGTGCGGCCTCGTCGAGGCCGGCATCCGCCAGGGCCGAGCGGACGGCGGCGCGGTCGGCGCCCGCCTGACCCAGGGCGTTGACGAGCGTCTTCCGGCGCACCGCAAAGGCAGCGCGCACCAGCGACCGCGTGCGTGCGTCGGGGGCGGGGGCGACGCGGTGAAGGCCCACCAGCGCGGAGTCCACCCGCGGGCGCGGGGAGAACACCTCACGGCTCACGGCCCGTCGGCCCGTGGCCGCGCAGGCCAGTTGGATCACCACCGACGGCGCCCCGTAGAGGCGCGATCCCGGCCCGGCCAACCAGCGATCGGCCACCTCGCGCTGGGTCATAAGGGCCCAGTCGGTGACGGTGGGCAGACGGCAGATGGTCTCCACCAGCACGGGCGTGGCCACGTGGTACGGCAGGTTGCTCACGACCTTCGTGGGAGCCGGATCGAGGGCCTCGAGATCCACCTTCATGCAGTCGCCCCAGTGCACGTGCACCCCGCCCATCCCGGCAACGGCCTCGGCGAGCGGCGCCTCCATCCGGGGGTCCACCTCAAGCGCGTGCACGGCCCGGGCGGTGCGGCCCAGTGCCGCCGTCAGGGTGCCGAGCCCCGCGCCCACCTCCAGCACCACGTCCGCGGGGCCCACGGCCGCCATCCGCATCGCGACGTCCACGAGGTTCTCGTCGAGCAGGAAGTGCTGGCCCAGATCGGTGTCGGGCCGGATGCCGTGCCGCTCCATCAGGCGCTGCGTACCGACGCGGCCGGGCGGGGTGCTCACCACCCGAACACGCGGGCGGCCGTCGCGGAGGTGGCCCGGTCGAGGTCGGCCACATCCTCCCCGCGCAGGGCGGCGACGTGCGCGAGCGTGTGGGCCACGTAGGCCGGCTGGTTGCGGTGGCCCCGCATGGGCACCGGGGCCAGATACGGGGCGTCGGTCTCCACCATCATCCGGTCGGCCGGGATGCGCGTGACGGCCTCGCGCAGTTCGACGTTCTTCGGGAAGGTGACCGGGCCCGCAATGCCCATCACCCAGCCCCGCGCGACCGCCTCGTCGAGGTGCTGCGGAATCGAGAAGCAGTGCAGCACGACCTGCGCCAGCCCCAGTTCGCGCAGGATCACCATGGTGTCGTCAGCGGCGTCGCGGGTGTGGATCACCAGCGGCAGACCGAGCTCGGCAGCGAGCATCCCCTGAGCCCGGAATGCCCGTGGCTGGTCATCCGGCGTGTCGCGCTCATGGAAGTGATCGAGCCCGGCCTCGCCAATGGCCACGACCTTGTCGTGCTGGGCGAGGTCGCGGATCCAGTCGATGTCGGAGTCGTGCCAGCGGCCCCGCCCGGCATCCACCGGATGGACGCCCACCGCGGCGTACACCTGCGGATGCGCCTCGGCCAGGGCCACCGCCTGCTCGCTCTGCTCGCGGCCGCACCCGATGGTGACCATCCGCTCCACCCCCGCCGCGGCGGCCGCCGCGATGAGGTCGGCCACCGGGTCGTCGCACGACGGCAGGTGGCAGTGCGAGTCGACTACGGGGTCACCTCAGCACGGTCGATCCGCGGGAAGAGCGGATCGGGGGGGGTGACCCGTGCGGCGGGTGTGCCGGCATCCCAGGCGGCCCGGTCGAGCGACACGGCATCCGGCGGCTCGCCGAGGGCCACAAGCACCTGTGCGCACGAACCGGGAAGCACCGGCCACAGGAGGATGGCCGCGATGCGCAGCCCGCTGGCCAGGCTGAACAGCGCCTGATCGAGGTCGGCCGCACGCGCGTCGTCCTTGGCGAGGGCCCAGGGCTCGCGTTCCTCCACGAGGCGGTTGAGGCGGCGCACCCATCCCCATGCGGCATCGAGGGCGCCGGTCACGTCATCGTGATCGAAGTGCCTGACGACCTGATCCCGGGTGGTCACGGATTCCGCCGCGAGGTCGGCATCGCCCCCGGGGTCGGTGGGCACCGCGCCGCCGCGGTAGCGCTCGATCATCTTGGTGGTACGCGACACCAGGTTGCCGAAGTCGTTCGCGAGCTCACTCGTGTAGCGCTGATGGAAGCCCTCATCGGTGAACGTGCCGTCCTCGCCGAAGCGGATCTCACGGCACAGGTAGTACCGCAGGGCATCGAGGCCGTACCGCGCGATGTACGGGAACGGATCCACGATGTTCCCGGTGGTCTTCGACAGCCGCTCCCCGCCCTTGAGGATGTACCCGTGCACGAAGAGCCCCTCCGGCAGGGCGAGGTCGGCGCTCATCAGCAGGGCCGGCCAGATGACCGCATGGAACCGGAGAATGTCCTTCGCCATCAGCTGCAGACGGGGGGGCCAGAGGCGATCCACCAGATCGGTACCGGGCTGCGCGTACGTGAGGGCCGTGTAGTAGTTGAAGAGCGCGTCCACCCACACATAGACCGTGTGTGCGGGGTCCCACGGCACGGTGACCCCCCACTCCACCTGCGCCCGGCTCATCGAGAGGTCGTCGAGGCCATCCTCCACCATGCGCCGTGCCTCATTCATGCGCGAGCGGGGGCGCACGAACGCCGGCATCGCGTCGTAGTGCCGGAGCAGCCGGTCGCGGTAGGCCGACAGCCGGAAGAACCAGTTCTCCTCCTCGATCCACTCCACCTCGCGCCCATGGGTGGGGCACGTGTGTGCCTCGGCCAGGTCGCCCTCGTTGTAGAACGCCTCGCAGGCGGTGCAGTACCACCCGCCGTACGCGCCCTTGTAGATGTCGCCGTTGTCATGCATGCGCACGATGAGCGCCTGCACCACGGCCTTGTGCGGTTCATCGGTGGTGCGGATGAAGAAGTCATTGCCCGCACCCAGCACCCTGGCCATCTCCCGGAAGCGCGCGGAGAGGTGGTCCGCGTGCTCCGCGGGGGTGCGCCCGGCCTCCTCGGCCGCCCGGGCGATCTTGGCCCCGTGCTCGTCGGTGCCCGTAAGGAAGAACACCTCCTCACCCCGCTGGCGATGGTGCCGGGCGATGACGTCGGCCATGATCGTCGTGTACGCGTGGCCCACATGCGGGTCCGCATTCACGTAGTAGATCGGCGTCGTGATGAAGAAGCGGTCAGGCACGGAGGAGGCAGCATAGCCGCGGCACCCCCACCCCCCGCGCGGGTGCTCGCGGTCGTGCATGCCGTCGCCGCACGGCTTGCCGCCGCGGGAATCGACTGGCACCTCGCCGGCAGCGCAGCGCGGATGCTGCGCGGTGAGCGGGTGCGCCCCGGCGATGTGGATGTGGAGGTTGCGACCGCGGACGGGGCCGGCGCCGCCCGTACGCTCGGCCTGCCCGCGCCCATTCCCCACGATGGCCGCGGCGGGTGGTCCCTGCGCACGGGGGGCGAGGTCAACGGGGTGCGGGTGGACCTCTCGGCGGGCCTCGTGATCACCGGGCCCGGCGGCACCCTGCATGCAGGCGACGCCCCGGTGGACCGCGTGCCCGGCACCGGGGGCAGGGACGCCATTCCCCTCGTCCCCATGGGCGAGGCGCTGGCGCGCGCAATCGTCACGGGGAGTGGCACGCGGCGCGTGGCGGCACTGGCCGCGCTGCCGGATGAGCCCGTCGCCCGGGCGGATGCGATCGCCTATGCGGAGTCGCGCGCCGCGGCGGCAAGGGCGGCGCGGTAGGCCGCGTTGCGCGGGGCGGCGCCCAGTGCCGCCACCACATCGGCCGCGCGCGCCGGGCTCATCCCCGCATCGAGCATCGGCGCGATGGCCTGGGCCAGGGCGTCGTCGTCAGGCGCGGGGGGCGCCGGGGGAGGCGCCACCACCACGGCGACCTCCCCCTTGAGCGGCCCGGTCAGGCGTGCCGCCAGCACGGCCGCCGTGCCGCGGATGACCTCCTCATGCACCTTGGTCAGCTCGCGGCACACCGCCACGGGGCGATCCGGATCGTGCGCCGCGATCGCCGCGAGCAGCGCGCCCACCCGTCGCGGCCCCTCGAACACCACGACCGGCTCGCCCCAGGTGTCCATGCGTGCCACGAATGCACGCAGTTCGGATGCCTTGCGCGGTGCGAACCCGGCGAACGCGTATCCGGTTCCCGTAGCGAGGCCGGAGGCGACCAGCGCCGTCTCCACCGCCCCCGCGCCCGGGATGACCGTCACGGGCACCCCGGCCGCGATTGCGGCCGCCACCACCCGCGCCCCAGGATCGCTGACGCCCGGCATCCCGGCGTCGCTCACCAGCACCACGCGGGCACCATCGCGCATGCGCCGCACCAGGTCGGCGGCGCGGCGCGCCTCGTTGTGCCGGTGGGCGGGCACCATCGGCGCCCCGGAGCCGGCGTGGCGCAGCAGCACCGCCGTGCGGCGGGTGTCCTCCCAGGCCACGAGGTCGGCGGCGCACAGGGCCTGCGCCGCCCGTGGCGAGAGGTCGCCGAGGGTGCCGATGGGCGTGGCCACCACGGTGAGCGCACCGCTCAGGATTCCACCCCCTCGTGTGCCATCAGGGCCGCGCCCACCATGCCCGCCTCGGCGCCGAGCGCAGCGACCCGCAGCGGGGCCCGTCGGGTGGGGGGCAGTGCCCGCGCCTGATAGATCGCCCGGGCCGGGCCCAGCAGCAGCTCGCCCGCCGCCGAGACCCCGCCGCCGATGAGGATGACGTCGGGATCGAACGTATTCGCGAGGGACGTCACGGCCACGCCCAGCCACTCGCCCGCCACGGTGAGGATCCCGATGGCATCGGGGTCACCCTCCCGGGCCAGGGCCAGCCCGGACCGGCTGTCGAGGCGGCCCGCCGCATGCAGGCGCCCCAGCGCCGAGCCGGGCTCGGCCCCGGCGAACGCACGGAATTGACGCGTGAGTGCGGTGCCGCTGCACATGGCCTCGATGCAGCCCCGGTTCGGGCACCCGCCCTGACACGGTGGCCCATCGCCGTCCACCGAGATGTGCCCCAGTTCGGAGCCGTGACCCCGGCCCCCCCGGAACACCCGGCCGCCAATGATGACACCGCCCCCGACGCCCGTGCCGAGGGTCAGCAGCACCACGTCATCGGTCCCGCGGGCCCCTCCCAAGCGGTGCTCGGCGAGGACCGCCAGAGTGGCGTCGTTGTCCAGGAACACCGCAACGCCCATGCGCTCCCGCAACGGCGTCGCGGCATCGAAGGCCGTCATGCCGGTCTGGACCGAGTGCGCGACCAGCCCGGTCACCGCATCAATGGTCGCGGGCAGCCCCACCCCCACCCCGCGCACCTCATCCGGCGACTCCCGCGCGAGGTCGGCGACCACGCCCGCGATGGCATCCACGATGGCCATGGCACCGGTCGGCGTGGGGATCACGACCGCTCCATGCACCGTGAGATCCGGGGCCATGCGCCCCGCCGCGATCTTGGTGCCGCCCACGTCCACGCCGATGACGCTCATGTACCCCCCGGGGACGGGAACAACCGTGGGCGACGGTACCATCGCCAGCCGATGCCGCCCCAGGGGAAGCCATACCGTCGCTTCAAGGCGCGCGAATCCGGGAAGTCCACGCGGGGCCTGGAGGGGCTCCGGCAGCTGACCGAGGGCGCGGTGGGGACCGAGCGCGCCGAACGGCCGCCGGCCGTTGATCCCCGGGCGCCGCAGCCCGAGCGGCGCTGGTGGTCGCTGCGGGGAATCGGTGCGTGGGGCTGGGCATGGCGCGGCGCGGTGGTGCTGGTGCTGGGCATCGCCACCTGGGGCGTGCTGGGGTTCCTCGCCCTGCGCGGGGCCGTAGCCGAGGCCAACGCCCGCATCACCCCGACGGCGCAGAGGGCGCTCTCCCCGGCCGGCCCCCTCCTCTCCTCGCCCCAGAACACGCTGGTCGTGGGCATCGACGCCCGACCGGGCGAGACGCGATCACGCGCCGATTCGATCATGGTCATGAGGACCGACCCCGGCGCCGGCAAGGTGAAATGGCTCTCGATCCCGCGCGACTTCCGGGTGGACCTGCCCGGCGTCGGCACCGAGAAGATCAACGCTGCGTACTACTTCGCGGGCCAGAGGGGCATCATCAATGCGGTACGCGACCTGACGGGCCTGCCGCTCCAGCACATCGTCGTCGTGCGCTTCAACGGCGTGAAGAAGCTGGTGGACGAGCTCGGCGGGATCACGGTCAACAACCCGACCGCCCTGAAGAACTGCCCGTATGCGGGGGGTATCACGGTCTCGTTCCCAGCGGGGCCGGTGGACCTCAACGGCGAACGTGCACTGCAGTTCGTCCGGGTGCGCCAGTGCGACGACGACTTCCACCGTGCGGCGCGCCAGCAGGCGTTCGTCACCGCCGTGAAGGCGACGCTGGCATCGCCCGTCGCGATGCCGTTCGCCCCCTGGAACGGGGCCGCGGCCGTACGGTCGATCGGCACCGACATGGGCCTCGCCGACCTGATGAAGATCGGCTGGCTGCAGTGGCGCCTGAAGTCCGATCCCGACGACCGCATCGTGCTCGCCGGCATCGCCCGCATGGTCGGGGGTGTGTCCTACGTCGTGGGTGAGCCCGACCTCGACGAGCAACAGCTCGCCGACTTCGTCGGGCGCTGACTAGACCTTGTCGAGCCCGACGGTCTTGCCGCTGCTGCCCTTGCCCGCGTCCCCGCCGGCCGATGCGGCCCCCGACCCACCGGACGCACCGGACCCATTCGCGGATGCGGGCGCGGGCTGGTCCTTCGGCCGGGCCTTGGTGCCGTAGTCGGTGTTGTGGAACCCGCTGCCCTTGAAGTGGATGGCCGGTGCGTGCAGGACGCGCTGCGCCGGTGCGCCGCACTCCTCGCACTTCTTGATCGGCCGGTCGGACATGCTCTGCACGACCTCGAACCGATGGCCCTTCTCACAGCGGTAGTCGTAGACCGGCACGTGCACTCCTGGAACGGGAATCGGGGCGAGTATAGACCCGCGCCGATGGCGCTGGCACTCTGGTCGCCGGGGTGCCACCGCAGGGGTGCGATGCGCCCCCTTGCTAGCCTCGGCGGCCTACGCAGATGACCGAGCCGATGACCAAGAGCCGGACCATCCGCCGCGTTGTCGCGATCGAGGCGGCCGTCCTGGCCGCCGCTGCGACCGCTGCGCGTCGCCGTCCCCTCACCGCAGCCGCCATCACCGCCGCCGGTGCGGCGGGCGCGTGGGCCGCCTTCCGCCCGGGATCGGCCGTCTTCGGGCCGGTCGTGACCCGGGGTCCCGGTGATGTGTCGCAGGCCGCCCTCACCTTCGATGACGGCCCCGGACCGTCCACGCCCGCAATCCTCGACGCACTCGCCGACGCGGACGTGCGGGCGACCTTCTTCGTGCTGGGGCGCCAGGCGCGCCGGCACCCCGCGATGCTGCGCCGCATGCGTGATGAGGGACACCAGATCGCCAGCCACGGCTATGACCACGGAATTCTCGTCCTGCGTGGCCCGGCCCATGTGCGCGACCAGTTGGTCCGCACCGAGGAAGCGATGGCGGATGCCGTGGGCACCGGGGTGCTTACGCGCCGCTTCCGCGCCCCCCACGGCTTCCGGGGGCCCCTGACCTGGGCCGCCGCCCGGTCGGCGGGCTACGAGGTGTACGGCTGGACCGCGGGGGTCTTCGACTCGGCCGACCCGGGGGCCGACGTCGTTGCCGAGCGCTCGGTACGCGCACTGTCCCCGGGCTGCATCCTGCTGCTGCACGACGCCGACGGGTGGGACCCCGACCGCCCCCGTGAGCACACGGCCGCAGCCATCCCGGGCATCTGCGCGGCCGCCCACGACACCGGCCTCGCCCTCGTGACCCTGGACGAACTGGTCGCATGACCGAGCAGGCGGCCAAGCGCCGCGCCATGCCCCGCTGGGCCTGGCACGCCCTTCGCATCGGGCTCATCGTCGTCGTCATCGGGCTCGTGGCCTGGCGGGTGGACTGGGGCGCGGTGGCCGGGGCCTTCCGCGTGGACCACCTGTGGCTGCTGGTGCTCGCGGTGGTCGCCAACTTCCTATCGGTGCTCCTCAAGGGCGCCGCCTGGAAGGGTGTCGTGGACGGCCTGCCCGGCCTGAAGACGCACACCCGCTACATGGACCTGCTCAGCCCGCTGATGGTGGGCTTCCTGTTCAACACCATCCTCGCCGCACGTGTCGGCGAGATCGCAAAGGTGCTGCTGGCCCGGCGCCGCCTGACCCGGCGGGGGGAGGACCTCTCCACGACGGTGCTGCTCGGCACCGTCGTGGTTGAGAACATCATCACCACCATCGCGTGGGTGGTCCTGGTGATCCTCATCGGGGTCTTCCTCCCCCTGCCGTCGTACGCCTGGATCATCACGGCGGTGCTCGGCATCATCTGCCTGGTCATCGTGGTGGTGGCACTGCTGCAGAACCCCAACCGGCAGGTGCCACCGTGGCTCTCGACCGGCTCAATCTGGCGCCGGGTCACGCGGGCGTTCCAGCGCCTCTGGGGCGCCGTGCACGAGAGCCACGCAAGCCTGCGCGACCCCCAGCAGATGGCGCGCGTCGCGGTCCCGAGCCTGGGCACGTGGCTGGCCCAATGGGCCGGCATCTACGCCACGCTCGGCGCCTTCGGGCTCGGCTACGTCGGCTGGGGCGGCGCCGGCCTGCTGCTCGTCACGATCACCCTGGCCCAGTCGTTCCCGATCCTCCCCGGCAACCTCGTGGTGTTCCAGGCCGCGGCGGTGGTGCCCCTCACAGCCTCCTACGGGGTGGGGGCCGCCGACGCACTCGCCTTCTCCATCGTGCTCCAGGCCACCGAGATGGCCGTGGGTGTCGTGGTGGGGTTCGTGTTCCTGCTCTTCGAGGGAGTCAGCTTCAAGGAGCTGCGGCGGGAGGCCGAGGAGGAGGAAGGGGCCCTGGAGACCTAGTGACCCCGACCGGGGTGGAGCCGTCCCGAACCCATGCCTGCCTGCGTCCGGGCGACCGGGGCCAGGCCGAGGGGTGGTTCAGGTCACCCGAAGCGGCCGGTCACATAGGCCTCGGTACGGGGGTTCTGCGGGTTGCCGAAGATCTCACGGGTAGCCGCGGTCTCGATGTGGCGCCCGGGCTGGCCCTCCTCCTCGATGGTGAAGAACGCGGTGTACTCCGACTCGCGGGCGGCCTGCTGCATGTTGT
>SXQZ01000104.1 GCA_005792725.1 Actinomycetota bacterium | reverse complement strand
CTTGACCGACTTGTTCACGAGGGTGCTGCCGTTGATCTGGCCCTGCGCCCACGCGCCGGCACCGCCGGCGGCGATGACGAGGGCGGTCGTGGCGATGACCATTGACGCACTGGGGCGACGGAAGCGGGTGTTGATCTTCATCCTGCCGGAACCTCCGGATCGATGAGCGGGACACTCCTGATTGCGTGACTCTATTCCCCGTGCCCGGGCGTATCCCCCCGCTCAGGGTCCCACGACCACGGTCCCCTCGCGGCCGGTGGCCACCACGTACGGGGGTACCGGAACCGCGGCGGCAACCCCCCGCAGCGTCGCGATGACCGCGCCCGTGGGCAGGTCATGGATACTGACGCGCTCTCCCCCCGACCTCGTGGCCGCCGTGAGGATGCCCGGTGCCGCCGCCAGAGAGCGCGCCGTGCCCGGGGGGATCGTGATCGCGCGGCGTGAAACGCCGGGGATCATCGTGTGCACTACCGCGCGATCGCCCGCCCCCGCCAGCACCACCCCGCCCGGAACCGACGCGAGCGCGGTGATCGGCTCGCCAAGCGGGGAGGTGGCGCGCGCGATCTCCTCACCCCGGCGCACCAGGAGGAGGTCGTCACCCACGGCCACCGCCAGATCGTCCGCGGCCAGCCAGGCCGCCACGGACGCGCTTGCGAGCGCAGCGGTCCACTCACGCCGGCGCGCGCCATCCGACCATGCGACCACCGTCGCACGCGGCAGGGCCGCCCGAGCCCCCACGGCGGCGAGACGGCCATCGGGACCGGCCGCCAGGGCGAGCCGCCCGGGGGTCCGGGCACGTATCCCCACCCGCGCTCCCCCACGGGGATCCGCGATCACGAGCAGTCCCCGCCGTGGGGCGAGGGCAAGGCGCCCGGGGTCCACCGCAGCCAGGGACCGGACATCCGGCACCGCGATCTCGCGCACGCCGTCGAGGTCCGGGAGGCGCGCGACGACCACACGGGCGGGCAGTGCCACCGCCACCCACGCACCATCCGGCGACACGGCGATGGCGGACCCCGGCCAGGGACGTGCGGCGAGCACCCGCAGCGCACCCGGGTCCTGCCGCCGGGGCGCGCCGGAGGTCATCCCGCGAGAAGGTCTCGGTAAACGGCCTCGGCCCGTGTGGCGGTGGTCGCCCAGGAATGGCGCCGAGCGGTCTGCCGCGCCCGCCCCGTGAGGTGCGCGCGCAGGGCATCGTCGTTCGCCAGCCGCACCAGCGCCTGCGCGAGCAGACGGGCGTCGCCCACGGGGGTCATGAGGCAATCGTCGTCGGCCCGCAGGAACTCCGCGAGCACGGGGAGGTCGCTGGTGACGACCGGGAGCCCCGATGCCATCGCCTCGACCACCACCAGCCCGAACCCCTCCCGCGTGGACGGGAAGGCCAGCACGTCGGCGGCGCGGTAGAGCGTCGGCATCGCGTCGTCATCCACGACGCCGATGCGGGCAACGTCGGCCTGCGCGGGCGCACCCGGGCCGTGATGCACGACCAGGCCCAGCCTCACCGCGTCGTCCTCCCAGGCGGCGGCACCCGCGGGGTCCGTGAACAGCCCCTCACCCCCGGCGATGACCAACAGGGGACTGCCCGGCAGCCGCCCGCGGGCGCGGGCGAAGGCCTCGAGCAGCACCCGGCTGCCCTTGCGTGGCTGGACCCCGCCCACGGCCAGCACCACCGTCCGGTCGGGCCACCCCATCCGGGCGCCGGCCTCCGCGCGGTCGAGGGGACAGCCACCAAACCGATCGGGATCGACGCCGTTGGGCACCACCGCGGCGCTCACGCCGAACTCCTCCGCCAGACGCTCGGCCCAGAACGCGGAGACGGCGACGCAGCGGTCCACGTCCTGGATTGACGCGCGCTGGCACTCCTCGAGGAACCCGTCCGTGCACGCGTCCACGTGATGGACCGTGCGCACGACCTCCGCGACCACGCCGTCGGCACGCAGCGACAACAGCGCACGGGCCGACAGCAGGTCCTGCGCGTGGTCGATGTCGGCGGCAGGTGCCGTGCGCAGCGCATCGGCGAGCACCGCGGCGGCGCGCGCCACCCGTGCCGGCACCGGCTCCCCCGGCACCGGCGGCAGCGGCACCTGATGGGTTGCGACCCCCGGCCCCGCGGCCATGCCGGCACCCTCCATGGCAACGACCCACAGCTCGACCTCGTGCCCGCGTGCGGCGAGTTCCTCGGAGAGGCGCCGGGCATGGACCGCACCGCCGCGCGGCATCGCCGAGTACGTGGAGATACGGATGCGCACCGCCGACGCCTCAGCGACCGGGGCGTACCAGGCCTGCGGCCAGGCGCGCGGCCTGCGCGCTGGTGGGGGCCACGTGCGCCCCGGCGCGTGTGAGGGCCTCCTCCTGGCGCGACAGCACCTGGGGGTCCGCCTCGGTTCCGCATACGTGCGCCACCACCTGCAGCGACGGGCGCGCCTGCAGCGCGCGCACCAGGGCCGGCGCGAGGGCTCCCGCCGGGTCGGGGTGCGCGCCGCGGCCCAGGATGACGTCCAGCAGGATCACTGCGACCGTCTGGTCGGCGACGGTATCGACGATCAACCCGGCCCGCCGCGACGGGTCAACGATCGGATGCGGCGTGCCGTGCGCGACCGACTCGGCCTGCAGGTCGAGACACGCGTGCCCCCTCACGACATCGCGCGGATCCAGATGCTCCGCCGCCCCGGCCGGGGTGTTGGACACCACGCGCCCGAGGCGGGCGGCGAGTACCGCCGCGGCCTCGGCGCACAGCGCCGACCCCGAGAAGATCCCGCGAACATGGCCGGCGCTCACCCACCCGCCGGGCTCGGCGGCGGGTATCACGGGCCGCGCGCCGGCACGGCGTGCCGCCGCCACGACCGCGTGGTCAATGACCGCGTGCACCTCGACCCCGTCGGGTGCGGCGAGCCCCGTGGCACCGATCAGGCACGCCGCACCGGGCACGCCGCAGTCGGCCAGGGCGCCCAGCGCGGCCTCGGCGCCGCGCGCCGCGAACCCCTCGGCGACCAGAACGAGGCCGTCGGTCCCGGGATCACCGGCCAGCCGGTGAATTGCGGTGATCGTGGATGCCGCACCGACCTCGTCGGTGAGGTCCCGGGGGCCCGTGACCAGACAGCGGCTCACCCCGACCCCGAAGCGATCGAGCAGGACCGCCGCCTCCTGAGCCCCCGACCCCGAGGTGGCCACCACGCCCACGCGACCCGGGGCCACCGCATTTGCGATCCCGATGCCGATGCCGTCGATGATGGCGGTGTCACTCCCCGGCCCCAGGACGATGCGCCCGATGGCGCCGGCCCGGCGCTTGAGGGCAACCTCGTCGGACAGAGCGACGTCCCCCGTGAGCAGCATGACGTCGCTACCCGCCGACAGCGCCCGGTGTCCCTCGAGCGCCGCGAAGGCGCCCGGCACGCCGATCACCGTGAGTCCGTCAACCGTGGTCGGGCTCAGGGCATCGTCATCGGCGGCCGCGCCCGGATACAGCTCGACCACCACGTCGTCATCGGGCGGGGTGTCCTCCACGCCCGGCACGCTACCTGCAGCACCGGGCACCCCCGCGCATCTGGCTGCGCTATGCCGTCCCGGCCAACATCTCCGCCGGGGCCGGGGACACCCGGGCGAGACGCATCCGCAGGACCCGGGCCTCGGCACGAGCACGCTGCAGTGCCGCCTCGGTCGCCACCAAGGTGGCCCGGAGGTCCACAAGATCGGCATCGGCCTCCGCCACGCGACGGGCCAGCACCGCGAGGGGCCGCTCGAGCGCGCTCACCGGCGCCGGGAGCATGGGCGTCGCGTCCGGTGCGAGCAGGCCTGCGCGGACCAGTTCCGGGACATCAACGACCCTCACCCCGCCCCGGCACGACACCTCGAGGCTGCCGCGCTCGACCCGGCGCTCAAGCGCCTTTTTGGTCGTGCCGCAGACCTCGGCGGCATCGGAGAGCGTCAGCAGGCGAAGCATCATCACGGGCTCCGGTTTCTCCACGCCGCCCCCGCTTCCCTGCCCCGCTCCGGGGCACCCCCCCACCGGATGACCGCAGTACGCGCCGGTGATGGCCACGTGCATGATCAGCACGGAGGTCAGGCGTGCGCCCGGCGCCGGGCGCCCTACGCCACCCGCAGCAGCCAGGCGCCCAGGGCCCCGATCGTCGCCTCGTGGTCGGCGAAGTCATGGCCGACACCCTCGAGCATTGCGACGGTGACGTCGTCGTTGCCGTCGGCCCGGGCCTGCGCGGCGAGGCGCGGCGCATCGCCGGGGTCCACGATGACGTCGTCGGTGCCCTGCAGCAGCAGGACGGGCGCCGGTACGCGTCCGACATGCGCATGGGCCCGGGCGGGCTCGGAGTCGGGGCCGCGGCTGTGCCACCACGTGCGGGCGGTGTACACGCCCGTGGCACGCGGTGTGTCCTCGGCGAGGTACATGCGGTGGACCACCACGGTCACGTCATCCGCGGCGTCCACGTCGGCGTACGGACGGCAGATCCCGACCAACTCCTCGTAGGACGGCACCGACCCGCACCGCTCCATGCGCACCCGGCTCGACTCGCACAGGCTCCAGGCCGTCCCAAGGCCCGCCGCACCGCTGACCGGAAGGCCCAGGTCGTTCGCCGCGCAGTACAAGGCGAGCGTCGCCCCCAACGAGTAGCCCATCACCAGCAGGTGGTCGTATCCCTGCCCCGCGAGCCAGGCGGCGGCGGCGCGCACGTCCTCCAGAACGTCCTCGAGCACCGCGGTACCGAATAGCTGCGAGACGTTTCCGATGCGGGTGTCGATCGTGAGGATCGGCAGCCCCAGAGCCGCCACCGGCGCCCGCAGGAACCGGAGGGCCCCGACGGTCAGGTTCCCCTGGTTGCCGTGGAGGTGGATGATGGCCGTGCGCCTGCCCGTCTCACGCGCCCGCGCCTCGGCGGGCTCGTCGTGCCGCTCGAGGATCCCGTCGTGCAGCATCCCGTCGGCACCCGCCAGGGTGATGAGGCGCACGCTCCCCGACCCCGGCCGGTACGGGGGAACCCGCGCGGGTCCATCCCCCGGCAGGGAGTCCATCCACGCGACCGCGCGCTCGGCCGCCTCGGGCACGAGGCCCCAGAACGTGTGGTCGGCACCCGGCACGTGCTCCAGGTGCACCGGGACCCCGGCGTCCCGCGCGGCGCGCGCCAGATTGTCGCCGTCGTCGCCGGGCAGCACCGGGTCGTCACCGGCCTGGATCAGCGCCACCGGCACCCCGGCACCGCGGATGCGATCCACCGAGACCGCGTTCCGCGACGCCGACGCACGGCACTGCCACCAGCAGCGCAGCGACCAGGCCTCGGCATCCGCGGGGGCGTCGGTGGGCCCGGCGCCCCGGTGGATGATGATGACGTCGTCCGGTCCGTCCCGGTCCGCGCCGGCCCGGAGTGCCATGCGCGCAACCTCGGTGTACGACGGCCGCGCCCCGAGACGGGTCCACCGGGCGCGCATCGACTCGGGAAGGCTCCACGGGTGGGCCAGCGTGCACAGCCCCACCACCTCGGGGGGGTGCCGAAGGGCCTGATAGTGGGTGACGATGCTCGCGCCCAGGCTGAAGCCCACGAGCACCACGCGCGCGAACCCGATGCGGCGCGCAAGGTCCATCGCGGCGTCGAGGTCCCGGGGGGTCTCGTCGAACTGCCCGCCCCCGTACACGACCCCGAAGTTCGCCATGCGCGTGTTGATCGACAGCGCCGCGTACCCGTGGTGCGCGAACTCGAACGCCAGTCGGCGCGGCACGCCCCCCATGTAGTTGCCCATCGAGCCGTGCACCACGATGGCCAGCGTCCCCGCGCGCCCGTGGCGGTCCTCCCGCGGGCGCATGAGCAGGCCGTCCCAGTGCTTGTGGTCGTCGGTGCTGATGACCACGAGCTCGGCATCGGCGTCCACGTCGTCGTGCCCGAACCCGGTGTTCGGGCGTGCCCCCGACCGGACGGTGATGCGATCGGGACGCGGCGGGATGTCATCGGGACGGCCGGGAGTCACTGCCCGATTGTCGCCTGTCCCCCCCGCTCCCGCCCCGCCCGGCCCGGGAGCCACCAGTTCCACCGTCCGAACCGGCTGAGGAGCGCCGGGGCCAGCATGAGCCGGATGACCGTGGCGTCCACCAGCACGGCCGTGGCCAGACCGATCCCGAGCATCTTCACGATCACGTTGTCCGTGAGCACGAAGGCCATGAACACGCTGACCATGACGAGCGCCGCCGCGGAGATCACCCTCGCCGTGGTGGCCAGCCCGATCGCCACGGAGCGATGCGGATCCTGCCCATCGGTCCACGCCTCGCGGACGCGCGACAGGAGGAACACCTCGTAGTCCATCGACAGGCCGAAGAGGATCGCGAACATGATCATCGGAACCCAGGCCTCGATGGCCACGGCCTCGGGAACGCCCAGCTGCGCCCGGAAGACCCCCCACTGGAAGATCGCCACCACCACGCCGAAGGCGGCTGCCACGGAGAGCAGGTTCATCACCGCGGCCTGGAGGGGCACCAGCAGCGACCGGAACTCGAACGCCAGCAGCACGAACGAGATGAGGATGATCACGGCAATGAACCACGGGAGCCGAGCCGCCACGCGCTCCGAGACGTCCACGCCGACCGCGGTCAGCCCCGTGGCGTACACGGCGGTCCCCGGGCCCGCGACGGGCTTGAGGCGGTCCGCGAGCCGCTCGACCAGTTCCGTGGTCCCCGCGCTCGACGGCGCCCCCGCGGGGATCACCGTGAGCAGCGCCACGTCCTCGAGCGGGGACACGGTGGGCGGCGATACCTCGATGACGCCCGCGAGGTCACGGGCCCGCTGGGCGACGTCCTCCGCCCGCGCCTTGGCCTCGGGACCCGAGAGCACCACCTCGACGGGACCGTTGAAGCCCGGTCCGAACCCGGTGGCGATCAGGGCGTACGCCTCCCGGGTGGTCGATCCCGGGGGGTCACTGCCGGCATCCACCTGCCCGAGTTGCATCCAGAAGACCGGGAGGGCCAAGGTCACCAGCACGGCGAGCGAGGCAATCAGATAGGGCCACGGGCGACGGGTGACGGCGAGCGACCAGCGCGCCCACCCGTGCATGCTCCCGGGCGGGGCATCGAGGTCCACGGGCCGCGGCCCCGACACAAAGGGCAGCCGCCAGCGCCCGAGGCCGTGCCCCGCGATGGCGAGCGCCGCCGGCAGCAGCGTGATGGCCGCGAGCACCGCCACGACGACCGCAACCGCGGCGGCCTGACCGAGGCGCGCGACGAAGGGGATCCCGACGGCGGCCAGTCCCAGCACGGCGATGGCCACCGTGCCGCCGGCGACGATCACCGCGCGCCCCGCCGAGGCCGTCGCGCGCGCGATGGACGCCGTGAGGTCCTCCCCCTCCGCCATCTGGTCCGCGTGGCGGGTCACGACGAACAGCGCGTAGTCCACCGATACGCCCAAGCCGATCATGACGGCCAGCGTCCTGGCCACGTCGCTGACGTCGGTGACCGCCTGCAGCACCGTGAGGACCGCCAGCGCGGTGCCCACGGCGACGAGGGCCCCGACCACGGGCATCGCCATGGTCACCACCGAGCCGAACGCCAGGAGCAGGATGACGACCGCGGCGAGGATGCCCACCAGAGCCGACCAGTCCGTGCCCGACGCCTCCGCCTCGACCGCGGGCGACCCCGCGTACGCCACCGTCAGCCCTGCGGCCTCCAGGGGTCGGGCCGCAGCGCGCGCCTGGGCCAGTTCGGTCGGCCCGAGGTCCTCGGGCGGAGTGGACCACTCGACGGTGATGAGTGCCGTGCGGCCATCCGCGGACACGGTCCCGGGAGGACCGGGGACCGTCACCGACGCGACCCCTGGCACCCTGCGCAGGTCGGCGGCGGCGGCCCGCAGGGCGGCACGTCCCGCGCCCCGCGTGAGCGGTGCGCCCTCCGACCTCACCACCACCTGGCCGTCGCTCGTGCCCTGCCCGGGGAACGCCCGCTGCAGGATCGCCGCACCCTCGGCGGCCGGCAGGCCGGGCACCGACAGGTTGTCGGACGGCGTCCCCCCCAGCGCCGACCCGAGGACGGTCAGGCCCGCGAGCGCGATGACCCATGCGCCCAGCACCCACCACCGGCGGCGGGCGCACCAGCCACCGACGCGGCCAAGGCGGGAGGTACGTGTCGGCGGCCGATCCATTCCGGCCATGGACGGTAGCGGACACCCACGGCCCGCCTCCCGTGGCATGCTCGCGCCGGTGGCGGACCTCGGAACCTGGACCCTCCTCTTCGCGCTGCTCGGCGGGATTGCGGGGGGATTCGTGAACTCGGTCGCCGGCGGCGGCACCCTCGTGACCTTCCCCGTGCTCACGGCCATCGGCATCCCGTCGCTCGACGCCAACATCACCAACGCGGTCGCCCTCTCCCCCGGCTACGCCGGGGGGACCCTCGCGCAGCGCCGGGACCTCCTCGGCCGGCGCGATCTGGCGCGGGCGCTGGCGGTGACGTCGATCGCCGGAGGGGTCACCGGCGGGGTCCTGCTGCTCGCGACGGGCCCGGACCTGTTCGAGCAGGTGGTGCCGTGGCTCATGTTCGCGGCCACGGCGCTCATGGCGCTCCAGAGGCCACTGCGCCGGGCGACCGCCGGCGTCCGCAGCGACGCGGGTGAGATGAGCCGCCCCATCCTGCTCACCGCGATCTTCGCCGCAACCGTCTATGGCGGCTACTTCGGTGCGGGGCTGGGGATCGTCACCATCGCGATCCTCGGCCTCATGCTCACGGATGCGCTCACCCGCCTGAACGCGCTGAAGCTGCTGATGTCGCTGTGCGCCAACGGCGCCGCCGCGGTCTTCTTCGCCTTCACGGGGCACGTGCACTGGCTCGTGGCGGTCCTCATGGGCCTCGGGGCATGGGGTGGCGGCTGGATCGGCGGAAGAGTGGTGCACCACCTCCACGAGGGCCTGTTCCGCCTCGGCGTCATCGTCCTCGGGATCGCCGTGGGGATCGCGTTCCTCCTGACGTAGGGCCGTCGCCGCGCCCGGTGCGGCGCCTACGATGCCCCCATGGGCCTCGCCATCGCCACCATCGCGGCCCCGCACGTGGACGAGGGGTTGCGCGCGCAGGGCGTTGAGCCACTCGTCGTGGCGTGGTCGCCCCCGGCGCACGGCGACCTGGGGGACGTGGCCCTGCTCACCCGCGCGTACGCCGATGATGCGGTGGAGGAGGGCAACCGCCGCGCGCTCGAGGCGCTCGATGCCGCACGGCCACACCTGATCGGAGCCGGGATCGCCGCCGACCTCGTCCCGGGGCTCGGCGGGAGGATGATCCTGCATGCCGGGCCGCCGTGCGCGTGGGAGCACCTGGGGCCGGCCATGCGCACGCAGGTGGCGCGCGCCGCGCGGTTCGAGGGCTGGGCGTCCGACGAGGACGATGCCGCCCTGCTCATTGGTCAGGGCGGCATCGCGCTGGCCCCCACGCACGGACACGGGGTCGCGGCCCCCATGTGCGGCGTGCTCTCCCCGTCCATGGGCGTGTGGGCCGTGCGCGACGAGGCCACGGGGGCCGACGCCTGGGCGCCCATGTCCGACGGGGCGGGTGATGGCCTGCCCCCGGGTGCAGGTACACGGGACGTGCTGGTGCACCACCGGCTGCTGGCCGACCGAGTAGCCCCCGGCGTGGCCGTCGCGCTCGCCGCCACCGGGCCCATTGACCTCACCGCGATCGCACGCACGGCCGCGGCCATGGGCGACGGCGCCGCTCCCACGCCCCGGGTCGCGTCGTTGCTGCTCATGGAGGCCCTTCTCCCATCACTCGCGTCCCGGGCGCTCGACGCGGTCCCCGCCCTGACGACCGCGGCCGGAACGACCGGGCGCTTCGCCCTGCCCCTGATGGCGGCGGCGGCCCATGCGGCACTGCAGGCCGCCACCGGCGCGGCACGATCAAGCCTGGTCGTCGGGATGTGCGGAAACGGCAGCGACGTGGGCATCATGCTGGCGGGCCTGCCCGGCGCCTGGTTCACGGCTCCGGCCCCCATCGCCGACGAGGCGGAGTTCGCCGACGGCGTCGCCGCGCCCGCCGCCGCGCCCTGGACCGGGGACCACGGGGTCATCGCCTGCGCCGCGATGGCCATCGACGCCCGCCTGTGCCTCGATGTGGGCGAGGCGCCGGCGGTGGCCACGGGCATCTCCGGACGCGCCGACGGCCGGTGGATCGGCACGGGCCGCACCCGCATCCCGCTGGGCGCCGTGCGCGACGCCCTGGACGCGCTCGTGCCGCCCGGGCCCACCTGAGGGGACGGACGTCACACCACCCCACCCCCGGGCGGTGGCACACTTGACGACGATGAGCCCCGGCCGCACCATTGGCGTCGTCATCGCCGGCCTCGTCCTCGCGGGCGTGGTCATCGCAGGGGCGATGACCCTGGGCGGGACCACCCAGATCGCCCCGCCCGACGCGGCCCAGCCCATCATGGTCGGCGTGGTGGCCGCCCCGGGCGAGGAGTTGAGCGGACCCACCGACCTGCCCCCGCTCGCGATGGTTCCGGCCGACCCGGTGCCCGACGCCATCA
Source organism: Actinomycetota bacterium (assembly GCA_005792725.1). Lineage (GTDB taxonomy): Bacteria > Actinomycetota > Thermoleophilia > Miltoncostaeales > Miltoncostaeaceae > SYFI01. The sequence continues at coordinate 1,310 of SXQZ01000104.1, read as the reverse complement.
CCAACCTGTCCGCCTCCGGGCAGGTCGCGCGCTACCGGGCGGAGGCGCAGGGCGACGATGCCGCCTCGCTGCTGCGCCTGGGGGCCGCCGAACAGCGCGCAGGTGAGCAGGACGCCGCCGCCGTCACGTACCGCCGGGCGCGTGCCACCGACCCCGGGTCGATCGGCGCGGCCATCGGCCTGGCCATGGTGGATGGTGCCACGGGCGATGCCGGCCTGGCGCGCGCGGCCACGGCCCTGCGCCGCATCACCGCGGCCAACCCCGGAAGCCAACTCGCATGGTTCAACCGCGGGTGGCTCGCGACCTACCGCCGGGATGCGGCGGATGTCATCGCGGCCTGGAAGCGCGTGGCCGGGATCGACCCGGATTCCCCGATCGGGAGGACCGCAATCGCCCTGCTCAGGGGCATCGCCGAGCAGGGGCGCACGCGCACCACGGGATGACCACGGTGCCCCGGCGGTGAGCCGCACGGTCACGAACCGGTAAGAACGCGCCCGTTCTCCCCTGACAATGCGCAGCAGGATGTTTACCCTGACACGCGAACCTCTTAACCGGCCCATAAGAGCCGGTGGGGAGACTGCCGACGAACAAGGTGCCGGGACTTCGCCCCGGCACGTCGGATCCCCGTAGCGGCCGCAGGGCCGACGGGTGAGCAGGGCAGGTCCGGACGCGGGGTCCGCCATCCGGGCCCATCGCGAACGACATCGGCAACGAGGCATGCGCCGCGGGCACCCCCGCGACGGAGTGGACGACGAGGCGCCCGGGGATTCCGGGCCGGAGGGAACGAGAGGGAATGACGCTCAAGGAGATCGTGGGCAACGACGAGATGCAGGTGGTCCTCACCCGGGGGCAGGAGCAGGGCTTCCTCGGGATCGAGGAGGTCGCCGAGGCCCTCCAGGGGCTGGACATCGTCCAGGAGGACGCGGAGGCCATCTACACGCACATCGACGAGATGGGCATCGAACTGCTGGAGGAGCCCGAGGCGCAGGAGCGTCGCGCCAAGCTCGCCGAGGAGGCCGAGCGCCCCCGCCGCGTCGCCGCGAAGGCCGACAGCACCACCGACCTGCTCCAGTTGTTCCTCCGCGACATCGGGCGCATCCCGCTGCTCACCGCCCGGCAGGAAGTGGAGCTTGCGAAGCTCATCGAGGAGGGCGACCTCCAGGCCAAGCAGAAGATGGTCGAGAGCAACCTGCGCCTCGTGGTCTCGATCGCCAAGAACTACCGCAACCAGGGCCTCGCCTTCCTCGACCTGATCCAAGAGGGCACGCTCGGTCTGGTGCGCGCCGCCGAGAAGTTCGACTACCGCAAGG
>SXQZ01000103.1 GCA_005792725.1 Actinomycetota bacterium | reverse complement strand
TCGCCCGGGCGATCCTGGTGGACCCGCGCATCCTCGTGCTCGACGAGGCCACCGCCTCGGTGGACGCCTCGACCGAGCGCGAGATCTCACGCGCGCTTGCGACGGTCATGGCGGGACGCACCACCATCATCGTCGCCCATCGCCTGTCCACCATCAGCCTGGCCGATGAGATCGTGCTGATTGACGACGGGCGCGTCGTCGCCCGCGGCGTGCACGACGACCTGTACAGGCGCAGCGCGCTCTACCGGGAGATCCACGATCAGGGCCTCGCACGCCCGGACCAGCTCGTGGCGGGACCCGGCTGATGAGCACCCGCCCCGTCGGGCACGGGCACGCGGGCGGCATGCTCGCCCCCCTCGGGGAGGACGAGGAGCGCGTGGTCCGGCGGCCACGGCGCAACCTTCGCCGGCTGCTGCCGTATTTCCGCCCGTACCGCACCCGGGTGCTCGTGGCGATCGTGCTGATGCTCGTGGTCACGGGCGCGACGCTCGCCACCCCCGCGCTCGCCCAGGTGGCGATTGACGACGGCATCGCGGCGGGCAGCGTGACGGCGCTCGTGATCATCGTCGTGGCGTTCGTTCTCATCGGCGTGGCCGGGTGGGCCGCCCAGTACTGGCAGTCGTACCTGTCGTCGTGGGTGGGTGAACGGGTACTGCTGGACCTTCGCCGCCACCTGTTCCGGCACATGATGCGGCTGGAACTCGGGCACCACGAGCGCACGCCCACGGGACGCAGCGTCAGCCGGCTCACCGCCGACATCGAGGCCGTGAACCAACTCGTGGTGGACGGCGCGACCTCGCTGGTGATCAACGGGCTCACGCTGATCGGCGTCGTGGCGATCCTGCTGGCGTACGACTGGAAGCTGGCCGTGGCCGCCTTCCTCATCCTGCCGCTGCTGGCCATCGGCACCTGGTGGTTCCGCGCCCGGTCCACCACCGCCTACCGGTCCACCCGCGAGCGCATCGCAGTGGTGCTCTCGGTGCTGCAGGAGACCCTCTCGGGGGTACGCGTGGTACAGGCGCACGGGCGGCAGGAGGCGACCCGCGGACGCTTCCGCGAGGCCAACCGCGCATATCGCCGGGCGAACATGCGCACCGTCACGGTGAGCGGGGCCTACTTCCCCGGGGTGGAGTTGCTCGCGGCGCTCGGAACCGCCCTGATCCTTTGGTACGGCGGCAGCCGGGTGCTCGACCAGGACCTGAGCGTGGGCGTGATGGTCGCGTTCATCGGCTATCTGGCGTCGTTCTTCGACCCCATCCAGCAGCTCTCCCAGCTGTACAACACCTTCCAGGCCGCGATGGCCGCGCTCGAGAAGATCTTCGGGGTGCTCGAAACCGACCCGCGCATCACCGACCGGGCCGACGCCACGGACCTGCCCGAGGTCGCCGGGCGCATTGACCTCGACGGCGTCTCTTTCGGGTACGGCCGCGAGTACGTGATCCGCGACGTCACCCTGCACATCGAGGCCGGAGCGACCGTGGCCCTGGTCGGGGCCACCGGGGCAGGCAAGTCCACCCTCGCCAAGCTGATCGCGCGGCTGTACGACCCCGACGAGGGCGCGGTGCGCCTCGACGGCGTGGACCTGCGCGAGGTCCGCGAGGACTCGCTGCGCGCGGCCATGGGCATCGTGCCCCAGGAGGGGCACCTGTTCAGCGGTACCGTTGCGGAGAACGTGCGCTTCGCCCACCCCCTGGCCACCGACGACGACGTGCGGCGCGCGCTTGATGCGGTCGGCGCCATGGACTTCGTGGAGCAACTTCCGGACGGCATCCAGACCGACGTCCACGAGCGGGGCGCCCGGCTCTCAGCCGGTCAGCGGCAGCTGATCTGCTTCGCCCGCGCGCTGGTTCCCGACCCGCGGCTGATCATCCTCGACGAGGCCACCTCATCCATCGACATCGCGACCGAGCGGCGCATCGAGGACGCCCTCGACCGCCTGCTCACGGGGCGCACGGCAGTCATCATCGCCCACCGCCTCTCCACCATCCGGCGGGCCGACCGCATCGTTGTGGTGGACGACGGTTCCGTCGCCGAAGCGGGCACCCACGACGACCTGCTGCGCGCCGGGGGACGCTATGCCGGCCTGTATTCCGACTGGGAGCGGGCCGCCCGCGGGTAATGGCGTCCCCGTTCCGGCATGCGGACCGCATCGGGGTGGGGGATGACGGATGCACCGCCGACGCGGGCACCCGGGCGGCCTGCCGCGCCCCGGGGGACGCCCTCCCCGCCATGGCGCCGACTCGGCGCGGTCCGCCTGCCGGTAAGGGCGTTCCCGGCCCGGCATGCGGACCGCACTGGGGTGGGGGACGACGGGTGCACCGCCGACGCGGGCACCCAGAGCGACCTGCTGCGCGCCGGGGGAAGCTCTCCCCGCCATGGCCCCGACTCGGTGCGTTCCGCTCGGACTATCTAGGGTTCCGGTAACGCCACCCCTCATCGGAGGCACACCATGGCCAGAAGGAAGCGACTGTCCGTCGGCGCCTACCTCATTGATGCCCTCGCGCACCGCGGCGTGAAGCATGTCTTCGGGGTGCCGGGCGACTTCATCCTCGGCCTCTACCGCATCGGGGATGACCGCGGCATGCACATGGTCAACTGCACCCGCGAGGAGGCCGCCACCTATGCGGCCGACGGCTATGCCCGCGAGCGGGGCCTGGGCACCGTCGCAGTCACCTATGGCGTGGGCATCCTCGCCACGATGGCCGCGCTTGGCGGGGCCAACGCGGAGGGAGTCCCCGTCGTGGTCATCGGCGGTGCACCCGGTCTGGCGGAGCACGATGGCCGCGTCATCCATCACATGCCATCAACCGACATGGGCACCCCGCGGAGGATGATGGAGGAGATCGTCGCCCACTCGGTGGTGCTCGACGATGCCGACGAGGCCTACGGTCAGATCGACTGGCTGCTGGACAGCGTGATGCGCGACATGCGGCCCGGGTACATCGAACTGCCACGCGACATGATCAGCGCCGTGCCGGCCGGGGCGGCGCACGCCATCGTCCGCCCGGCGGTGCCGGAGTTGCCGCCGGCGCGGATCCAGGCGGCCGCGGACGATGTGATCGCCACCATCAACCGGGCGCGGAAGCCCATCCTCTGGGTGGGCAACGGCGCCCGCCGCCTGCGGTTCGGCGAGCGGCTGCTGGCGCTCGCAGAGCGGACCGGAATGCCGATCGTCGAGTCGGTGATGGGCAAGGGCACCGTGGATGGGACCCACCCACTCGTGCTCGGCGTGTATGTGGGCGCGGGTTCGCCCGCCCCACTGCGGGAGTACGTGGAGTCGTGCGACCTCGTGGTGGAGGTCGGGGTGAACATCAACGACATCACCACCGGCGCGTTCACCTCGCACATCCCGGCGGAGGGGAGCATCCACATGTCCCGCACCGCGACGCGCGTGGGGCACCACGTGTACGAGGGCGTGGACCTGGCATCCATCGCGCCGGCGATCGAGCAGCGCATCGGTGAGATCAGGGCGAGGCGGGTGCCGAAGGGCCTGCCCCACGCATGGGCGACCGGTGAGCAGACCGGTGACCGCATCACGACCGGCACCGTCGCCGACCGCCTGCAGCGCTTCGTCGAGCCGTCCGACATCGTCGTGAGCGACGTGGGCGTGGCCGCGCACCTGGCGATGGACGCCCGGCTCAACCGCAACGGGCAGTTCCATATCGCCCGCCTGTACGTGGGTATGGGCTTTGCCGTTCCCGCCGGCTACGGCGCCGCGCTGGCCCGCGGGAAGGGGCGCCCCGTCGTGCTCGTGGGCGATGGCTCATTCCAGATGACCGGTTTCGACCTCTCCACGGCCATCCGCGCCGGGGTGGCGCCAATCGTCCTGGTGCTCGACAACCACGGCTACGGCGCCGAGCGCAGCATCCAGGACGGCGACTTCAACGACATCGCGGAGTGGAACTACGCGGCCGTGGGCCCAGCGGTCGGCGCCATCGGGATTCGGGTGTACACCCCTGACGAACTCGACGACGCGCTGGCGCGCGCGCGCAAGGACCGCAGGACCGCGTACATCATCCAGGTGGATCTGGACAAGTTGGACGTGCCACGCGGGCTCAAGGCCCTCGGCGACGGACTCGCCGGGCTCATGAAGCCCGGGCACTGATCTGGTGCCCACCGGGGGCGACGGCGACGCCCCCGGTGGTCGGGGTCCCGGGTGCGACCGGGCAACCGTGGCGGTCCTGGCCCGATGCCGTCGCCACCGTCGGCCCCCGGGCGTGCGGGCCGGGCCGGCGGCCGCGGCACGGACGACCCGTGCCCCATTGGAGATGGCCCCGGGGCCGGGGGGCCGCAGCGACCCCCTGGCGCGCCCCGGGCGGAGCCTGACCGTGACCGACCACGCGCCCGCCCGCTGACCCTTTGCTACCTTCCCCGGCGGCCGTGGGGCAGTGGGGGATCGTCTAGCTGGTAGGACACTGGGTTCTGGTCCCAGGAGCGGGGGTTCGAGTCCTCCTCCCCCAGTCGCATCACGACCGGCGCGGCATGCGCGATAATGCCCGCAGTAGTCAGTACCCGGCTGGTCCTGCGTGGCGCATTCGTCTAGGGGCCTAGGACGCCGCCCTCTCACGGCGGTAACACGGGTTCAAATCCCGTATGCGCTACTTACCCGATGCGGCCCGCGTGGCCGCATCGGGCGTTCCAGGGGCCGGGCCGTGGCTCAGCACGTCCGCGCCCATGAGGTGCGGGGCCCGTCGGTGGCCACCGTGACCGACTGCGCGATCCCGCCCACCGGGTCACCGGAGTACGTCGCGGTGGCCTCGCCCGCGCCACCGGCGACAACACCAGCCGACACCATGCCGGCGATGCGGGTGTCCGACCCAGCAACGGGGCCACTCACGGAGTCGTCGGACGGAGGCTGCTTCCACCCGGCGGCGCTGTACTCACCGTTCACGATCGGCCACTGCTCGCTCGTTGCCCACACCACCCAGTCAGCCGTCGTAAAGTTGATGGGTAGGATTTCCAATGTGTCCACGTATGGCTTCGTTGTCCCGGGTCCATGGAAGAACACGCACATGGCAGCCTCTGTGGATCCGCTCCACCCCCTGAGCAGGACCGGCGCGGTCGGCGGGCGCTGCGGGATCGGGGTACACGTCGTCACCCCACAGAGCACCTCGTGGCCGACGGCAGTGGCGTGCCCCCCGGCGACCTTCCCCACCTTCACCCGCCGGGAGCCCACGGGCCCCACCCGCAGGTCGGCCGCGATGGACGTGGCACCGGCGAGGCGGCGGGCGGCGGCACGGGAGAAGTCGAAGTACAAAAGCGCGGTGTCGCCCTGGTAGGAATCGTACTCCAGGCGCACCGTGTCGGTGTCCGTGGCGGTGCGGCCCTTGGCCGACAGGCGCAGCGTCGCCCCGATGTGCCGCAGCCCGCCCTGGGCGTTGAAGGACCCCGCCTGGGTCACCGCACCGCGCATCGAGACCCGGGCCACCCCGACCAGGACCCCTGGCTGACCCGGGGGCTGGTAGATGCTCAGCGACGCCAGGCCCGGCGCCGCGGCACTCGCCGAGCCGACCCCGCAGAGGGCACCCGCGGCCAGGGCCAGAATGGGGACGGCAACGTGTAACGACCGGCTCATGGGACGCTCCTCGGGTTGGGGACCGCCGGAAACGCTACCCGATGGGGGTCCGGCCCGGAGCCCGGGGGAGTTCCCATGGGACCCCGGTGCAAGACACGTAACCGTTCCCCCCGGCACCCCGGTGCCAGGCACGTATTCGTTCCCCCGGCGCTACCGCGCGAGCGCCTCACGGATGAGATGCGCCGTCGGCACGGGGTGCTGGAGCAGGAAGAAATGGCCCCCCAGATCAACCGGGACGATCTCCATGCGGTCGCCGTAGCGCGTCGTCGCGTCCCCGGACAGCAAGGCGGCGGCGGCGAACACCTGAACGGGCACCGCGAGCGCATCAACCCGCGCGAGCGCAGCGTCCATGTCCCAGCCCATCAACTGGTCCATCATCCTGACCGCCACCTCGTGGTCCATCTGGCACATGGCGTCCGCCGTACGGCGGACCAGCGCCGGGTCGGGATCCGGCCCGGCGGCCCGGTCGCACATCGATCGCATCGCGGCATCGAAATCGGCGCGGAAGGGGTCCAGGAAGGCATCGGTCGCCTCAGGCGACTGCCGCGGGTACATGTGCAGGTAGGTGAGCCCGTCGAGGGAGATGACGCGATTGCCCACGCCGGCGAGCACGGTCTCGATGGCCACCGCCGCTCCCATCGAGTGCCCGACGATCGCGGCCCGGCCCATGCCCTCCGCCACGGCCACGGCGGCCACCACGGCGGCGAGGTCCGCGATGGACCAGTCCCGGCGGGCGGCCGTCGAGTCGCCATGCCAGGGCAGGTCGAGCGCCAGCACCCGGTGGTCGCGGGCGAGATCGGCAACCACCCCGTCGAAGTCGGTGCGGCGGCAGGTCCACCCATGGATGAGCACCACCTCAGGGCCATCCCCGTGGACGTCGTACACGACCTCCGCACCCGGCAGCGCATGCACCAGCCCACGGCGGTCCTGTGATCGGTGATCGGGAATGACAGCACCTCGTCGTACGGGAGTTCGGGCGACACGATCCTAGGGGCCGGGGGGGTAGCCTCATGCGGACCCAACCCTTGGAGACCCCACGAAGCGCACTGCAATCGCGCTCGCCATCGTCGCAGCGGGTGGCGTCCCCGGTGCAACGATGGCAGCGGCGCACCATCCGGGCATTGCCCCCACGAAACCCATCCGCACCGGGCCCTCGATCACGTACGACGCCGCCTCCATCACCCGCGTGCGGCCAAGCGTGACGTCCCTCACGCAGGATCAGAAGAACCGCCTGGTACGGGCGATGCTGCTGCTCAAGGCAGCGCCCTCGCCATGGGATGCGCGCTTCTCGTGGTATGACAACTTCGTGTGGTGGCACCGCAAGGCGTTCGCCTGCGAGGTGGACCAGGCCCACATGCGTCCGGCGTTCCTGCCCTGGCACCGGCAGTACCTGTACATGTTCGAAAACGCCCTGCGCGAGGTGAGCGGCGACGACACCATCGCCGTCCCCTTCTGGGACTGGACCGACCCGGCGGCGACGCGGGTCATCTTCTCGGCATCCTTCATGGGCCCCGACGGCGACCACGCCCAGAACCACGCGGTGCTGCGCGGCCCGTTTCGGAAGGGCAAGTGGGTGCTCAAGGTGCGCGACCCCAAGCAGGAGGACCCGCTGCAGTACACGTTCCTCTCACGCAACCTCGGCTCGTGGGCGGGCTATACGTCGCTCCCCACCGTCGCGCAGGTGAAAGCCGCCATGGCCGCACCCCGCTACGACGTCGCGCCGTACAACGTGGCCTCGCCTGTGCGCACATCATTCCGGAACGCCATCGAGGGCTGGCGTGGCATGTCCGGCATGAAGTGCTGGAAGGGCATGATGGTGCCGGTGGCCATCCCGGGCAGCACGCAGCCCGAGGCCCTGCACAACGCGGTGCACATGTGGGTGGGCGGCGAGGCGGGACCCACCGACGATCGTAACGGCGGCACCATGACCCTGAACACGGCGCCCAACGATCCCACGTTCTGGCTGCACCACGCCAATATCGACCGCCTGTGGAGCCTGTGGGCGGCAGCGCACGGCAACGCCTACGCACCCCGCGGCACGTCCATCCAGGGGCAGAGTCTTGACAGCGCGATGTGGCCCTGGCGCCAGTCGGGGTACTTCGTATCGCCGCGCAGCGTCCTTGAGATCACACCGATGGGCTACGCATACGAGGATGCCCCGGCCGCGAAGGGCTGAGAGCGAGCGGCTGCCCCGTGGGGGTCCGTGGGGGTCCGTGCGCGCTCGCGGGCCCGTCTCCGGCCATCCCCCGGTCCATCCCCGCTGCTGAGGGGCGTGCCCGCGTCCATGTCCCGCCCACGGCGGCTGCCGACCATCGGGCGCGCGAACGCCCTGCGCCCGTGGCCGGGATGACGGCACCCCGGCCCCGAGTGCCTCGCTGCACGGTTGCGCCCAGCCCCCGCGCGCGGGTACCTTCGGTCCATGCGCGTGGGAATCCTCACCGGGGGCGGTGACTGTCCCGGACTGAACGCCGTCATCCGGGCCGTGGTGAAGGTGGGCACACGGCGCTTTGGGAACGAGCACGTGGGCGTCCGGCACGGGTGGCGGGGCCTGCTCGAGCAGGAGGCGACGGCACTGACCCTCCGCGAGGTGAGCGGCATCCTCGACCGCGGCGGCACGATCCTGAAGAGTTCGCGCACCAACCCGTTCCGTGACCCGGCGGCGGCGGAGGCCGCGATCGCCGGGTTCGCGGCGCTGGGCCGCGATGCCCTCGTCGTCATCGGCGGTGAGGACACCCTCGGCGCCGCCAACCGGCTGCACGCCGAACACGGCGTACCCGTGGTGGGCGTCCCGAAGACCATTGACAATGACCTGTCGGGGACTGACGTCACCTTCGGGTTCGATACCGCCGTGCACATCGCCACCGACGCCATTGATCGCCTCCATACGACGGCCGAGAGCCACGACCGCGTGATGGTGGTTGAGGTCATGGGCCGCCATGCCGGGTGGATCGCCCTGCACTCCGGCCTCGCGGGGGGCGCCGACTACATCCTCATTCCCGAGCGGACGCCCGATCTCGCGGACATGCTCGACTCGGTGCGCCGACGCCACGCCCGCGGCGTGGACTACTCCATCGTGGTGGTGAGCGAGGGCGTTGATCTGGGCGATGCGGGCGTTGAGGGGGACCTCGATGAGTTCGGCCATGCCCGCCTGGCCCGGCAGGGCGTGGGCGACCGTCTGGGCGTTCTCATCCGCGAGGCCACCGGCTATGACACGCGGGTCACCGTGCTGGGCCACGTGCAGCGCGGTGGCTCCCCCACAGCACGCGATCGCATCCTTGCCACGCGGTTCGGGACACGGGCCGCGGAGATGGTGGCCGAGGGCCGCTTCGGGCGGATGGCGGCCCTCCACGGGGACACCATCACCGATGTCCCGCTGGCCGACGCAGTGGGCACCCTCAAGACCGTGCCGCCCGCGTACTACGCACTGGCCGAGCCCTTCTTCGGGTAGCCGGGCATGGCCCCGGTGGCGGCCATGCCCGTGGGTCGTTCGCCCTCGGGACCCCGTGTGGCACATCGCCGGGGATGGGCATGCGCACACTGGCGCCCCCGAGACACGACACGCACGGAACGCCGTTCCGCAGGTTCCCCGGGCTGGGCACGCGACCGCATCGCTTCCCGGATGCGACGCCCCGGGACACGGTCCCCCGGGTTGCCGGAGGTGGGCACGCACCCGCGCCGCTTTCCGGATACGACGCCACCGGGAAGCGGTTCCCGGGGTTGCCGGGGGTGGCACGGACGTGACCGCGGGGCTTGATTCCCACGCGGAGGCCGGTGCTATGGTGCCCGCCCCGTGAGCAGGAAACTCATCATCTGCGAGAAGCCCTCGGTCGCCCGCGACGTGGCGGCGGCCCTGCCTGAGACGTTCTCGCAGAAGGGTGACGCCTTCGAGAGCGACCACTGGGTCATCTCGCATGCGGTCGGCCACCTGCTCGAGCAGATGGACCCCGAGGCCTACGACGCCCGCTTCAAGAAGTGGACGTACGGGGATCTTCCGATCATTCCGGCGGAGTTCCGCTATCAGGCCCGCGACGCGCGGGCCGCGAAGCAACTCGCCGCGCTCCACCGCCTGATGGCGCGGACCGACGTGACCGGGATCGTCAATGCCTGCGACGCCGGGCGTGAGGGCGAACTCATCTTCAAGTTGATCCTGCAGAGCGCGTCGGAGGCGGCGCGCGCGAAGCCGGTGGAGCGCGCGTGGTTCTCCTCGATGACCCGCACGGCCATCCAGGAGGCGTTCACCAACCTCCGCCCTGACAGCGAAATGCGCAACCTCGAGGATGCCGCCCGCGCCCGCAGCGAGGCCGACTGGCTCGTGGGGATGAACGGGACGCGGGCTGCCACGACCCGGGCGGGCTCCATCCGTCGCGTGCTCTCGCTGGGCCGCGTGCAGACGCCCACCCTCGCGATGATCGTGCGCCGTGACCTCGAGATCGGTGCGTTCACCCCGCAGGACTACTGGCAGGTGGACGCCACGTTCACGGGCGCCGCCTCCGACCTGCCGGCCTCGTGGAACGACGTGGCGGGTGCCCACCGCGACCGGCTGTTCACCGACACGGACGGGAAGACGTTCCGGGATCGCCTCAGCACGGCCGGGGCGGCCCAGGCGATCGCCGACCTGACCACCGGTGCCGAGGGGATTGTCAGGTCGGTCGAGACCCGACCGCGCACCGAGAACCCCCAACTCCTCTACGACCTCACGGCCCTCCAGCGGGATGCGAACCAGCGCTTCGGCTTCTCCGCGTCCCGGACCCTCGCCGCCGCACAGAGCTGCTACGACGAGCACAAGGTGCTGACCTACCCGCGCACCAGCAGCCGCTACCTCAGCGGCGACATGGTGGACACGCTGAAGGGCGTGGCCGCACGCGTGGGGTCGGCGGATGGCCAGTACGCCGATGGCGCACGGCAGGTACTGGCACTCGGAACGATGCCGCTCGGCCGAGTGGTCAACGACGCCAAGGTCACCGACCACCACGCCATCATTCCCACGGATGCCGCCCACGATCTCGGCCGCCTCGGCAGCGACGCCCGCCGGATCTACGACATGGTGGCCCGGCGCTTCCTGTCGGTGTTCCTGCCGCCGGCGCGCCTCGAGGACACCACCATCATCACCGATGTGCACGGGCACACCTTCCGGAGCAGCGGCACCGTCATCGTCGCGGCGGGCTGGTACGCGGTTGACGCCATGCGCCGTCACCGAGTGGAGAAGCACCCGCAGCCGGGGCACGATGCCAACGGGGACGACGACGCCGGGACAGGCGACCGCACGCTGCCGTCGGTGGCCGTGGGCCAGCGCCTCACCTGCGCCCGCGCCGCGGCCCTCGCCAAGAGCACCAAGCCACCCGCACGCTTCAACGAGGGCAGCCTCCTCAAGGCGATGGAGACCGCCGGCCGACTGGTGGACGACGACGAGGCCGCCGAGGCGATGAAGGACGCCGGGCTGGGCACGCCTGCGACGCGCGCCAACACGATCGACGGCCTGATTGACCGGGAGTACATCGAGCGCGAGGGCAAGCAGTTACGCGCAACCGACAAGGCCGTCGGCCTCATCACGATGCTCGGTGATCACCTGCTCACGAGCCCCGAGCTCACGGGCCGGTGGGAGCAGAAGCTGAACCGGATCCAGACGGGCGGTGGGACCCGCGCCGAGTTCGAGCGGGAGATCACGGACTTCACCCGGCAGGTCGTCCAGTGGTTCGCGGACAAGGGCCACGAGGACCTGCGCGTGGAGCGGACCGTCGTCGCGCCGTGCCCCCTCAACCGGCCGGACGGCGCGAAGTGCACGGGCAGCATCGTGGAGCAGCGCAAGAGTTACTCGTGCGACAGCTACCACGGGAAGGACGACCCCGGCTGCGGCTACACCCTCTGGAAGCAGATGGACAACCGCTCCATCACGCTCGATGAGGCCAGGGAATACATCGCCACGGGCGTCCAGTCCAAGGACCTCCAGGCCGCACGCGAGGTGCTGGGCCCTTGCCCCTCCGACGGCTGTGACGGCGAGATCACCGAGCGCGGGCGCTCATTCGGGTGCACCTCGTGGAAGAGCAAGACCGAGACCGGATGCGGGTACGTCATCTGGAAGCGCCTGCGAGGGCGACCGGATGAGGTGTCCATCGAGGAGGCCCGTCGCATGGTGGCACGCGGCGAGACCAATGCCACGCCGCCGCGCGAGCCCGTCGCCGCGTGCCCCGTGCCGGGCTGCGGCGGCACCATCGTCGAGCGCCCCCGGACGTACGGGTGTAACTCATGGAAGAGCCCGCGCAACCGCGGGTGCGGGTATGTCATCTGGAAGCGCCCGCGCGGGTCCGAGCACGATGTGACGGTGGCGGAGGCCACGGCGAAGATCGCGGCCGACCGGGCCGATCCGGATGCCGCCGGGCTGGAGGCGGTCGTCGGCCGGGGGGCCGCGGGCGGGCGGAGCGCGCGGGGGACGGTGGACGCCGACGGCGCCATCGCGCGACACCTCCTCGAGCGCGCCTTCTGGACGGGATTGGACGGCGGCGGGAAGGTGACCATCGAGGTGCCGGCGGGTTCCCAGCAGGGCCTGCCCGAAGCGGTTGCCGCAGGCCTGATCGCGGCGATGGCACTCGATCGCAAGCCCCTGCGCCTGTGGTGCACGGTGACGACCGACCCGGCGGCGGCCCGGTCCACGCTCGAGCAGCGGCTGGCCGAGCGCATCCGCAAGGCGCTGGCCCCGGCGTCGCGCCCTGCGGCCACCGTCACGGCCTGACATCATCGTCCCGTCGGGGCGCTCGGTCCCCGGACGAGAGGAGGGTGACATGGATGCCGACGAGGCGATCCGCCTGAGGCGCAGCGTCCGGTCGTACACCGACGCGCCGGTGGCCGACGCGGACATTGATGCCATTCTCCGGCTCGCGCTGCTCGCCCCCACCGGCGGCATGGCGCAGGCATGGAGCCTCATCGTCGTGCGCGAGCCGGAACTGCGCGAGGCCGTGGCCGGGATCGTGATCCGGGGCGGGGCCAAGTACTTCGAGACGGTGCGCCCGGCCGGCCCCGACGTGAGCCCCGACGAGCATGCCGAATGGGCACGCGGTTTCGCGGAGCAGGTGCTCGGCAACTACCGCTCCGTGCCCGTGTGGATCATCGGTCTGGTGGTGCCCCGGCATGCGTTCCCCGATGACCAGGCCGAGTGGGAGCGCGTGGCCGACCTGGTGTCGGTGGGATTCGCGATGGAGAACCTGTTCGTCGCGGCGCGGGCGCGCGGGCTGGGCACGGTGCCCACGGTCTTCCACTGGTACGCCGAGGACGACTTCCGGGCGCTGCTCGACATCCCCGGCGAGTTCGAGATCCCGGTCATCACCCCGCTCGGCCACCCCACGGAGTTCCCGGTGGGGCTGCCACCCGCGATGGCGGCCAAGCGCCGTCCGTGGCGTACGCTGGTGCACGATGACCACTGGGGAAACCCCCGGGCCTGACCCGACGACCACGGAGGAACTCTCGTGGAACACACCCTGAAGCGCAGGGCGGCGGCGGCGGCGGCGGCACTCGCCCTCATCACCGGCGGCGGCGTACTGGCCGGTTGCGGATCTGAAGCAGCACCGGACACCGCCACGGCGGCGTCCACAGTGGCAGAGGCCCCGCCGAACGGCGTCGAGACCCTTTCCGGGCAGGAGATCCTCGACAAGAGCCTGGCGGCCACCAGCGCGGCGTCGTCCGTGACGGTGTCGGGCTCGCTCACGCAGGATGGCCAGGCCGTCGCGCTCGCCCTCACGGTGGGCACCGATGCCGCCGGCGGTACCATCAAGGCCGAGGGCCTCGAGGTGGACCTGCGCGTGGTGGGTGGCAAGTCCTACTTCAAGATGAGCGGTGAGGCCCTCGCGAAGGTCATGGGTGAGAAGGACTCCCCCGGGGTCGTGAAGGCCGTGAGCGCGCTCATCGGCGACAAGTGGCTGGTGATGCCCGTGGACAGCGCCGGCGACTTCGAGGGGCTCAACCAGCTCGCCCAGAAGGACACCCTGTTCAAGGACCTCCTCATGTCGAATGGCAAGATCACCGTCACGGGCACGGGCGACGTCAACGGCGTACCCGTGGTCTTCCTCGAGAGCGCAGATGGCAAGGGCACCCTCGCCATCCAGACGGTGGGCGAGCCCTACCCCGTGCAGATCAAGGGTCCGGGCTCGGACGTGATCTCCTTCACCGCCTGGAACGCACCCGTGTCGGTCACCGCGCCGACCGACGTGATTGACATCGGGGCCCTCGCGGCGCTGGGCGACGCGAACTAGCCACCTGACCCATCGGGGTCCGTTCGCGCCGCGTGCGGGCCCCGATGGGTCACAGGCGATCGGCTTTACCAAAGGGGGATGCCCCCGCTGCCGGTGACCGCGCCGGCCGATGCGATTGCCCTGGAGACGCTGCCCTCCATGGGGAGACCAGCACGGGGTAGGCATACCCGGATACACATCAGGGGATCCGCACTCCGGCGCAGTTCCCCTTGATGTGCATCGTGCCCGCATGCGAACATGTGTTCGTATGATTGTCACGGCATACGCTCCGCTCTTCCCCCTGCGCATCGCCATCCTCGGTGCGCGCATGGCATGGGACAACCCCATCGCCCTAGGGCCCGTGCCCGGTGACCCGCAGGTCATCGGGGCGTGCACCCCCGCGGCATGGGATGACGGCGTGCGCCCCGGGACGGGCGTGGGCGAGGCCATGGCGCGCTGTGCGGCACTCGACCTGGTGGCGCCCGACCCGGACGCCGTGCGCGTGGCGGTGGACCGCGTGACCGCGCGCCTTGAAGGATTGGGCGCTGCGGTGGAGCCGCATGGAGGTCAGATGTGGTCATTCGCGGCCGATGGGCTCGTACGGCTCCACGGAGGCCTGCCGGTGCTCATGCGCCGCACGCGTGCCGCGCTGCCGGTGGGATGCGATGGGCGCGTGGGGGCCGCGCCCACGCCATTCCCGTCGCGCGAGGCCGCGCGCGGCGGCGTGGTGGTGCATGCGGATGAGGTCACGGGATTCCTCGCCCCCCTCCCCGCCTCGCGGCTGCCACTGGCTGCCGCCTCACACCGCTTGCTCGGGTCACTCGGGTTGCGCACGCTCGGACAGGTGGCGGCGCTGCCGCATGCGGCGGTGCTCGACCGGCTGGGGCGGGATGGCGAGCGGGCATGGCTGATGGCCCGGGGCGAGGATGCCGCACGGCTCAGCCCGCGCACCCCGCCCGAGCCCATGGAGGAGGTCATGGACTTCCCCGATCCGGTCGGCGCGCTGCCGGCCCTCGAGGTGGCCATGCGCATGCTCATCATGCGCATATGCGGCCGCGCCACCGGGCGGGGCCGGTCGGTGCGCGCGCTGGTGCTGCGCGCGCGCACCTGGGACGGCGGGTCGTGGACCAGCACGGTGGCCCTGCGCGAGGCCACGGCCGACCCCGCGCGCGTATGCATCGCCTGCACCCCCCGCCTCGGGCGCATCGGCGCCCCGGTCACCCGCCTGGCCAGCGAGGCCGACGCGGGCGGGCCACCGGATGCCGGGCAGATGTCGCTGGTGGCGCAACCGGATGATGAGCGCAGGCGGCGGGCGGCCGCGGCGATCGCACAGGTACGCGCAGCCGAAGGTGATGCGCAGGTGCTGGGGCTGGTGGAGATCGAGCCGTGGAGCAGGCTCCCGGAGCGCCGATGGGCACTCGGTCCCTACGAGGCATAGCCGACCCCGGCCCGGTGCGCGTGATTGCCTCCCCCGGGGGTGCTCCGCATGCCGTCATCACAGACGGCAGGCGCCGCCTCGTGGTGGCCGTGCGTGATTCCTGGCGGGTGCAGGACCGCTGGTGGACCGACGCCCCGGTGGACCGCTCCTACTTCGATGTGGTGCTCGAGCCGGGGCGCCCGGCGCTGATCTACCGCGAGACATCGGGGCAGTGGTTCCTGCATGGCTAGTCCCCCCTGCGCCGGGTTGCATGCCCGCCCGGCCTTCCGCTTCCCCGGCGGGGCTGCGGGCCAGTGGTTCATCCATGGCTAGCCCCCCCTACGCCGGGTTGCATGCCCGCTCGGCCTTCCGCTTCCCCGGCGGGGCTGCGGGCCAGTGGTTCATCCATGGCTAGCCCCCCCTACGTCGAGTTGCATGCCCACTCGGCCTTCAGCTTCCTCGACGGGGCCTCCCTGCCGGCCGAGATGGCCGGGCGGGCGGCCGAGTTGGGGCACCGGGCCCTCGCGCTCACCGACCACGACAACCTGAGCGGCGCGCTGGAGTTCGCCCACGCCGCCGCGGCGGCAGGAGTGCGACCGATGACGGGCGCCGAACTCACCGTGGCCCCATCAGAAGCCCTTATGACCTCTGGTGACAGGACCTCTGGTGACAGGACCTCTGGTGACAGGACCTCTGGTGACTCTCACCACGGGTCCCAAAAGCGGAAGGCGGGGATCGCGCATGTCACGTTGCTGGCGATGGACGCGCGGGGGTACGCGAACCTGTGCAGGCTCATCACCATCGCGCATGCGCACACCCGTGATTCACGCGATCGGCGGGCGGCGGATCCCCTCCTGCCCATGGATGCGCTGGCCCTGCACCACGAGGGCCTCGCATGCCTGTCGGGGTGCGCCCGGCATGGTCTGGTGGCCCGACCGCTGGCCGCGGGGCGGCGGCAGGCGGCCGAGGCGGCCCTGCGCGGTCTGGTGGCGATCTTCGGGCGCGGGCGCACGTGGGTGGAGGTGCAGCGGCCCGGCCTGCGGGGTGACCGGGCGCTGGTGCAGGCACTCGGGAACCTGGCGGCGCACGTGGGAGTACCCACCGTGGCAACGGGCGATGTGCATGCCCACTCCCCCCGCCGGGCGTTCCTGCAGGACGCCCTGGTGGCGATCCGCCACGGCCTCACCCTCGATGCGTCCGAGGAGGTACGGCGCGGCAACCGTCAGTCGGTGCTGAGGTCGCCCGCCGAGATGGCGGGGCGCCTGCACGAGAACCCCGGGGCCGTCGCGGAGACCCTGCGGCTGGCCGAGCGGGTGGAGTTCGACCTCACCCGTGACCTGAGGTACCGCTTCCCCGACTTCGCAGCGGGGCACCCGGGCGAGGACGCCGATCCCGCCCTGGCGCGCATCTGCGCGCATGCGGCCCGCAGCCGCTACCCCGGCGGCCCGCGGCATGACGAGGCCCTCGCGCGGCTCGACGAGGAACTCGGCCTCATCCGTCATCACGGGCTCTCCGGGTTCTTCCTGCTGCACCGCGACATCCTCGAGATCGCGCGCGAGGTGGCCCTGGAGGTGCGCCCCGCGGGATCGGCGAGGCGCGCCCTGCCACCCGGCCGTGGCCGGGGCTCATCGGTGGGGTCCATCGTCTGCTACCTCACCGGCCTCTCGCACATTGATCCGGTGGCGAGCGGATTGTTTCTCGGCAGGTTCCTCAACCGCGACATCCGGTCGGTGCCCGACATTGACCTGGACTTCCCGCGCGACGTGCGCGAGCGCCTCATCGAGGAGGTCGTGTGCCGCTACGGCACCGGGCACGCCGCGCTCGTGGGGGCCTTCCCCACCTTCCGGGCACGCATGGCCATCCGCGAGCTCGGAGGCGCCCTTGCGCTGCCGCCCGCCGACATCGAGCGCCTCGCGCGGCTGTCGGACGGCTGGTCGTCGGCCGAGTCCGTGGAGGAGGAGATCCTGCGCATGCCCGGTGGCGACGCCCGGCTTCGCTCCCGCCGATGGCGGGCGCTCGCCAGCCTGGCGCGGGAGGCCGCCGGGCTTCCCCGCCACCTCTCGCAGCACCCGGGCGGCATGATCGTGAGCGCCACCCCGCTGGTGGAACTGGTGCCCGTGGTTCCCGCCGCATTCCCGGGCCGCCAGATCTGCCAGTGGGACAAGGACTCCTGCGCGGACGCCGGCTTCGTGAAGATTGATCTCCTCGGCCTGGGGATGCTCACGGCCGTCGAGGACTGCCTTGACCTCATCGCGCGGGGCCACGGACGCGCACCCGACCTCTCGCGCATCGGCTTCGACGATCCCGGGGTGTACGCCGGGATCCAGGACGCCGACACCGTCGGCGTGTTCCAGATCGAGATCCGCGCCCAGAGGCAGAGCCTGCGGCAGACGCGCCCGCAGAACCTGGACGACCTCACGGTGCAGGTGGCGCTCATCCGCCCCGGGCCCGTGAGCGGCGGCGCCGTGCACCCCTACGTGCGCCACCGGCGCGCGCGCCGGCGCGATCCATCATTCCGCCCCCCGTACGACCATCCCCTGCTCGAACCGGTGCTCGAGGAGACCCTGGGCGTCGTGGTGTTCCAGGAGCAGGTGCTGGAGGTCGCGATGGCGCTGGCCGGCTTCTCAGCCGGCGAGGCCGAGGACCTCAGGCGCGCCATGAGCCGCAAGCGCAGCCGCGAGGCCATGCTGCAGATGCAGGAGCGGTTCCTGCGGGGTGCCCGCGAGCGCGGCGTCCCCGATGAGATCACGCACACGGTGTTCACCAAGCTCGTGGGGTTTTCGAACTTCGGCTTCCCCAAGGCGCAGTCCGCCGCATTCGCCGTGCTGGCCTACCAGAGCGCCTGGCTCCGGCGCCACCACCCCGCTGAGTTCCTCGCCGCGCTCATCAATGCCCAGCCCATGGGCTTCTACCCCCCGGCCAGCCTCGTGCGCGACGCCGGCCGGCGGGGCGTGCGCACCCTGCGCACGTGCATCCGGCACTCGGAGGTGGCCTGCACGGTGGAGGACGGTGCCGTGCGACTGGGCCTCACAATGGTGCGCGGGCTCGGCGCGGATGCGGCCGGGCGCATCGTGGGCGAGCGCGCCACGGGTGGGCACTTCGACGGCCTCGCCGACCTGATGGCCCGCACCGGGCTGCGCCCCGCGCAGGTGGCCATGATGGCCCGGGCCGGAACCCTTGACGCCTTCGG
>SXQZ01000102.1 GCA_005792725.1 Actinomycetota bacterium | reverse complement strand
GTTGGTAGAGCACCTGCTTTACACGCAGGGGGCCGGCGGTTCAAGTCCGTCACCGCCCATGGCTCGCCCAGAGCGACCGGGGGGTGTAGCTCAGCTGGTTAGAGCGCAGGACTGTCAATCCTGAGGCCGCGGGTTCGAGTCCCGTCACTCCCGCTTCACGAAGGGCCCGCTCCGGCGGGCCCTTCGCCGTTGTGGTGGACGCCCCACCCCGTGGGGTGGCACCGAGAAGGATGGGGCATCCATCCGCCACCGACCCAGGCGGACTGGCGCTACCTGACCACGGTACCGGCCCGTTTCTCGCCCATCGCCCCCGTGTCATCTGGCGGGGGCACGGGCGGGGTGACCACCTCCGGGGGCGGGCACCGGGACGACCACGCGGGACGCGGCAGCCGGAAGCCTCTCCGGGGCCGCGCGGCACCGCCCCGCCGGATCGCCCGGAACGTCGCGGCGGCGCGAGCCAAGGCGGGTCCGGTACATCCACTCCGTCACGGCCCGCCCATCCCGGGCACGACGACGCACCACGTCCCCTCCCTCCCCGGGCGGGCGTCTCAGGAGGAACCCCAGGCCCACCACCCGCACCCACCACGCACTCCTTGCCGGCAGCGTCGCCGCCGCCGCGCTGGCGGGCGGCGGTTCGGCCATGGCCCGGCAGGGGCTGCTGCACACGAGCGGGGGGCAGATCGTCGACGCGGCCGGGAACGCGGTGGTGCTGCAGGGCGTCAACTGGTTCGGGATCGAGACGGCCAACCACGCGCCCCACGGCCTGTGGATCCGCGACTACCGCAGCATGCTCGCCCAGATCCGCGCGCAGGGCTTCAACGTCGTGCGCCTGCCGTTCTCGCTGCAGGCGCTCACGAGCACCACCACGTCGGGCATCGACTACTCCGGGGGGCGCAACGCGGCCCTGAGCGGGAAGACCCCGCAGCAGGTGATGGACGAGATCATCGCCGAAGCGGGCAGGCAGGGGCTGGGGGTCATCCTCGACAACCACTCCGGCCCCGACGACGGCTACATGTCGCCCCTGTGGTACGGCACCGGCGGGTTCAGCGAGGACGACTGGGTCAACCGGTGGTCGGCACTGGCCACGCGCTACGGCGGCAACCCCGTGGTACTCGGCGCCGACCTCAAGAACGAGCCCCATGGCGAGGCCACCTGGGGTACCGGGCAGGCCAACGACTGGCGCCGCGCCGCCGAGCGGGCCGGCAATGCGGTGCTGGCCCGGGCACCGAACTGGCTCATCGTGGTCGAGGGCATCGAGGGCCCCGTCGCCGGCGGGCAGTACCTCGACCGCAACTGGTGGGGCGGCAATCTGGAAGGCGTGCGGCAGAACCCCGTGCGCCTGTCGGTGCCCAACCGGGTCGTGTACTCGCCCCACGAGTATGGCCCGGAGGTCTTCGCCCAGCCGTGGTTCTCCTCGCCCGACATGGCCGCCATCCTCGCCGACCGCTGGACCAAGGGCTTCGGGTGCATCCGCGACGCGGGGACCGCGCCCATCATGGTGGGCGAATTCGGCGCGAAGGACGTGAGCACCACCACCACCGTGGGCCAGTGGGTCCGCCAGTTCGCCGACTACCTGGGGCGTACCGGCATCAGCTGGACGTTCTGGGCGTGGAACCCCAACTCCGGCGACACCGGTGGGGTGCTCCAGGACGACTGGTAGACGGTGAACACGGCGAAGATGGGCCTGCTGTCGTCGCTGATACGCCGCGAGGCCATCCCCTATGCGCCCGGCGGGGCCACGGCGCCGGCACCCTTCGGGGTGCGTTCCACCCGGCCGGCGGGGGGCTCATTGGTGCGCTACCTGCCCGCGCAGGTGACCCTGACCTTCGCCGGACGGCTGCGGCGCGTCATCAGCGTGCGGGTGCTCGATGCCAGGGGCATAAACCACACGGTCACCGCACGGCGCGACCCCCGCAACGCCGCACGGGTCGTGGTGCGTATGCGCCATCCCCGGGCGGGGACCTACACCGTGCGCTGGAAGGTTCAGGCCGGGGACGGGCACTCCGCGGCGGGCACCTTCACCTTCCGCGCCAGCCGCCGATAGTCGGCCCGGTGCCGACGGCCCTCGCAACGGGCCTCGTCGCGGCCGCCGGCAGGAGGTCGCACTGAACCCCTGATGGTCGCCCGGCACCGGTCATCCGGACACCCGGACACCCGCCGGCCCGCGCGGGATCGCCACCACGGCGGGCACGGCCACGCCCCGGGGACCCCCGCAGGGCCGGCGGGGCCTCGCCGACCGCATGCGACCCTGGCGGAGTGCGGCAGCGGACTACCCTCCCCACGTGCTGCGCAGAGCCCTGACCACGAGCATCGCCGGCATCGGGTTGGCCGTGGCGACCGCGATCGGCGGGGCCTCCCCCGTGCCGGGGCCGGGTCTTGACGAGACGACCCGCGACCGCCTGGACCGCGCGGTCTCGTCGGTGTTCGTGCCGTACGACTCGCCCGGCTATGCCATGGGCGTGTGGATGCCCGACGGCCGCGAGTACCTGCGGGCCTACGGGGTGGCCAACCGGCTGACCGGTGCCCCCACGCAGGTGGATGATCACTGGCGCATCGGAAGCGTCACCAAGACGATGACCGCGGTCGCCGTGCTGCGCCTCGTCGACCGGGGTGTGCTGTCGCTTGATGACCGCCTCGCGCGATTCGTGCCCGGCATCACCTTCGGAGCACGCATCACGATCCGGCAACTGCTCGGAATGCACTCGGGTGTCTTCGACGTCACCCCGCAGATCCTCGCCAACCCCTTCCGCTGGTCGGTGGCGAAGTCCATCACGGCGATGCGCCGGGGCCGGCCGCAGTTCCGGCCCGGGGCGCGCGGGGTGTACGACAACTCCAACTACATCCTGCTCGGGCGGGTCCTGGAAGCGGCGGCCGGGCGCCCCGCCGGCGAGGTGATCCGTGATGAGGTGCTGGTGCCCGCGGGGCTCGCACAGACGACCCTCCCCACCACCATGGGCATGCCGGGCCCCTTCCGGCGCGGCTACTACGCCACCACCCCCGGCGGCGCACTGCGCGATGGCACGCGGTCGAACCCCGACGCGGCATGGACCGCCGGCAACGGGATCTCGACGCTGCGCGATCTTGGCCGGTGGGCCACGGTGCTCTCCGACGGGTCGCTGCTCAGCCCCGGGCTGCATGCCGCGCAGATGCGCACGACGCGCATCACCGTGGATGGTGACCCGGGGTGGAGATACGGCCTCGGGGTCTTCGTGTACCCCGGCGGCTGGCGCGGGCACACCGGGTACATCCCGGGCTACAGCACCGCCATGGCCCATGACCCGGCCTCGGGTGCCACCGTGGTGGTGACGGGTGCGGGTCCGATGGGCGCCGTGGCGCGGACCGCCATGTTCAAGGTCATCCGGATCATCGCCGGGGCACCGCCACCCGGCTGAGATGCCCCAGCGGGGCGCCTGCCCTGGGGGGCTCCCGCCCTCCTGCGTCACGGGCCGGGCGCGATCCCGAGGACCCCGCCGCCTCCCCCGGCGGTCGCGGGACAACGGCCCGTTCCCCCACCCCCGGCCGTGCCGATAGGGTTGGCGCATGCGTACCCCCGCACTCCCGATCGCGCTCGGCGCCGCGCTGCTGCTGTCCGGCATCGCCGTGGGAGCCGGTACCACCGGCACCACGGGCACCGCACCGGTCGTGGGCCCGCCGGCACCGGTCCGGCCCGCGGCGGCGGCCGGCCGCCTGCGCCTGCGCAGCACCATCACGGGGCGCATCTCCCCCAAGTCGGTAGCCGCGAACGGGCGTGGGCTCGTGACCGCCCAGAACATGATGTACACGCACACCGTCACGGTGTACGACGGCCGCACAATGCGGCTGAAGGCCACGATCTCCGACGCGGTGCGTCTGTCGCGCTTTGGGGTGACGGGGCACCCGGGGGTCTCGCAGGGGGCCCCGGTGGAGGCCGCGTTCTCGCCCAACGGCCGGCATGCGTACGTCAGCAACTACTCGATGTACGGCGCGGGCTTCGGGCCGGAGGGGAAGGACACCTGCACGCCGTCCTCGGGCACCGACCGCAGCTTCGCGTACCGGATTGACCTCGCGCATATGGCCATCGACCGCGTCTACCGGGTGGGCGCGGTCCCCAAGGTCGTCGCCACCACGCCCGATGGGGCACGCGTGCTCGTGACCAACTGGTGCACGTGGGACATGAGCGTGATCTCCACGGCCACCGACAAAGTGGTACGCACCGTCCCCATCGGCGCATACCCGCGCGGTATCACCGTGTCGCCCGACAGCCGGTTCGCGCTGGTCGCGGTCATGGGCAGCAGCCACCTGCTGAAGGTTGACCTGCGCAGCTTCCGCACCCGTCAGGTGGAGGTCGGATCCGGCCCGCGGGCAGTGGTGCTGAGCCCCGATGCGACGACGGCCTACGTCACGCTGAACGCTGAGGGCACGGTGGCCAAGGTGGCGCTCGCCACGGGCAACGTCACGCGGGTCAACACGGGCAGCGCGCCCCGGAGCCTCGCCGGGTCGACCGACGGCACGGCGCTGTACGTGGTCAACTACGAGAGCGGCACGGTGTCGAAACTGCGCACCCGGGACATGCGCGTGCTGCAGACCGTGACGGCCTGCCACCACCCCATCGGGATCACGTACGAGCCGGTGATGCGGCGTGTGTGGGTGGCCTGCTACGGAGGCGAGATCCTCGTCTTCGACGACCGCTGAGGGGTGGGCACCGCACCGGTCCACGGTGCCCACGGATCGCCATCGGCGGCGGCGGGGTGCTGGTCACCGTCAATCACCCCTGAGGGAGGGGTTGCGACGACCGGTTGAACCCCGTCAGCGCACGACGATCGCCGCGCAGCCCGGGTCGCCGACGTCATGCCCCGGGGCCGCGGCGGCGACACAGAAGTACAGGGAGGCTGGCGGGCGCCGCGGCACCCGCCAGCGCACGTAGAACACATCGCGCCCTGAGCGGAACGGGGCCTCCGCGGTGTCATACTCGGCCACGATCCGGCCACGGCCATCGAGAATGGCCACGTACTCCGAACTCCGCCGGGCACGGCCCGTGAGCACGTACTCCAGATCCACGCGGGCGCCGCGGCGGGCCACCGCGCGACGTGCGCGCACGCGGATGACCGGAGGCGGCAGCGCGACCTCCGCGGGGGCCGCGCCCATCACCTGCGTCACCCAGCCGGACAGGGCACTGACCCGGGCATACACGCCGGGAGTGCCGGGCCGCGCACAGCCGTACCCCCAGGAGACCACACCGACCAGCACGGGGACGCCGGCCGGGCGCGCGACCAGCGGGCCGCCCGAGTCACCTTGGCAGGCGTCGGCCTTGCCCGCCGGAAGCCCGGCGCAGATCTCGTGCTTGGGCGCCAGATCGGCGCCGATCGCGGCACGGCACTTCGCGTCCGAGAGCAACGTGACGCCCACCTGCCGGGCCTCGAGGGGGAACACGCCGGCGCCGTCGCCGGTGTCGCCCCAGCCCGCCACGGTGACCCGGCTGCCCGCCGCCCACAACTCGGGCTGGGATGGGCGCGCGAGCGCGATGGGCAGCGCGGCCACGGGATCCCTGAGCCGCAGCAGGGCCGCGTCCGGGTCGAAGGGGTAGCCCGGCGCGATCACGACCTCGACCACCGGCGTCTCGACCCCGGACCCGCCGGCCAGGGTCATCGTGCCCGTCAGCACCGCGACCTGCGCGGGTGCCAGCGCGGCGTTGGCGCTGTCCACGACGCAGTGGGCCGCGGTCAGAATCCACTGGGGGGCGATGACGCTGGCGCCGCAGAACTGCCGCTCATGCGGGCGCCCGGACCCGGGCGTGACCAGCGCCGCGAGGAACGGCCAGTCGGTGGCCGCCGCGAACGAGCCGCCCACGACCCGCGCCTGGCGGTCGACCGTGACCGCGGACGCGGTACCGACGGCTGCCGCTGCCAGTGCCAACGCCGTGGCGAGCATGAGAAGCGGGCGGAGGAGCCACGCGAGGGCCACGCGGTGTGCCATGGAGCGAGTCTACGCAGCGCGCACCGGACGGCCCCGGGGCCGGGTCCGCGGGGCCGGGGGCGACGAGGGCGCACCCGGATGGCTCACCGGAGGGCGCGACCTGGGAGAACCGCACCGAGGGCATCCGCCCCGCCGGATACCCGTGGGACGTCCCACGCGCGGGCGCGACGGCGGACGGGGAGAACCCCTGAAGGGCAGCACCGCCCGGTCCACCCCGTGCCCGACCGGGCGGACGCGGGGTGGACCCGCCGGATCAGTTGGTCTCGCAGGCGTCCTTGTAGATGGAGGCCGGCACCTGATCCCCGGGGGCCGTGCACACGGTGGCGCGGTCCTTGGGGATCCAGAACTGGCCCTCGGCCTCGAAGACCCAGGTGCCCGTGTAGTCGCCGTTGTCGATGTACGCATACGCCCAGCCATCGGCACACTGGAATGAGTCGGGCGTGTCCAGGACCAGAGGACGGTCGTCGACTTCCCCGGCGGCGTTCGCGGCCGTGACGAGCGAGGCGCCATCACATACCGCCATCCCCCCGACCGTCCCGGTGGTGGCGGTGGATGCCACGGTGGATGCGGCGGGTTCGGAGGAGGAGCCGCAGCCCGCGAGGAGCGCGGCGGAAATGAGTGCGGCGGCAGCGAGGCCACCGAGATGAGTGGTGATCATTCCCATACGGTACCCGGTATCCCGGCCGTCGGGGCATCCCCGGCACGCGCCGTCGGCGTACGACGGGGACGACCCGGGGCGCCTGCGCCGCGTCAGGCGGCTCGTATGGTTCCGCAGTGCGGCGGTGTTCTGGCCCCCGGCACCGGGAGGGGCGGATGCTCCGGCCGACCGGGCACGGACGACGCCACTGGGGTGACGCCCGTGCCCGGTCAGGCGGCTGCAGGCCCGTCCGTGCCCCGCTCCCGGCGGGGCACGGACGGGGACGACGCTGCTAGCTGACCTCGCAGGCGTTGTGGTAGATGGACGCCGGGACCTGATCCCCGGGCTTGATGCACACCTTCGCCCGGTCCTTGCCGATCCAGAACTGGCCCTCGGCTTCGAACACCATGACCGCGTCGTAGCCTTCCTTCTCGGTGCCGACGGAGACCTCGGCGTACGCCCATCCGTCGGCGCAGTCGAACCCGTTGACGCTCATGACGGTGCTGTCCGCGGCCTTCGCGGCCTCGGTCAGGGACTCGGAATCACAGGCCGCCATCCCACCGACCTTCTCGGTGGTGGCGGTGGAGGTCGTGGACGCGGTGGAGGCAGTCGTCTCGGTGGACGCCGCGGTCGAGGCGGCGGTGGTCTCCGCGGTGGACGCAGCGGGTTCGGAGGAGGAGCCGCAGCCCGCGAGGAGCGCGGCGGAGATGAGTGCGGCGGCCGCAATGCCGCCAAGGCGGGTGATGTTCATCGAACTACCGTAGGACATGCACCGGATGCCCCGCCCGGTGCCGTAGGCTGGGGGCGTGGACGACCTGGGGCTCCTGCGCCGCTTCGAGCCGATCCTGCGCTTCAACCGGGTGGAGCTGTTCCTTCCCTCGGACGCAGGGGCCTACGTGGGCTGCTGCTCCCTCTGGAAGCGCACCGACGACGGCAGCGACGTGAAACTCGTGCCCGCCGGCGAACTCGACCTCGACGCCCTCGCACGCCTCGCCCGCGACCACCGCGGTGAGACCCTGCACCTGCTGTATGTCGAGAACCCCCTCACGCGCAGGCAATTCCGCGCATGGCGTCGCACCGGCCACGGCGAGGCGATGCCCGGCAGCAGCCGGTTCTCGCAGGTGGGAATCGCCAGCCGCCTGCTGGATGCGCTCTTCCGGGTGACCCTTCTCTTCCGCGGGCGCATGCCCCGGGGGTCGGTGGCCGCCGGCGAGATCACCTACCGCGAGTCCATCGCGGGGGCGGGCACGCCCTACTACGGCCGGGTGTCACACGAGGCCGGCTGGACCATCCTGCAGTACTGGTTCTTCTACCCCATGAACGACTGGCGCTCGTCGTTCCACGGGATCAACGACCACGAGGCCGACTGGGAGAACATCATCGTGTTCCTCGCCCCCGGGCCCGATGGGGATCCCGAGCCGCGGTGGGTGGCGTTCTCGTCCCACGATGCCGCGGGTGACGGCCTGCGCCGCCGGGCCGACGATCCCGGGCTCGAATGGGTCGGGGGGCACATCGTGGCGTACCCGGGCGCCGGGTCCCACTCGCACCTGCCGTCGGCCGCGGACGAGACCGTGCAGGTTGACCCGCCCGTGATGCGCGGGTTCATCCGGTTCATCCGGCGGCTGTTCCGGGCGATCACGCCGTGGAGCGAGCGCACCTCCCTCGACGAGGGCTTCGGTGTGCCCTTCGTCGACTACCACCGCGGTGACGGCGTGACGGTGGGGCCGGGCGGAGAGCACGCATGGCGTCCGGTGGTGATCGACGATGACACGCCTTGGGTACGTGACTTCAGCGGCCGCTGGGGACGCGACACGCGTGACCGGTTCGGCGGGGAGTCGGCACCCACGGGGCCCCGGCACGGGCGCGACGGCATCGACCGAATGCGCTGGGAGGACCCCCTCGGCTGGGCCGGGATGCAGAAGGTCGACCCCGATCCGGCGGCGGCAGGGGCGGCCGTCAATGCGCGCCGCGCCGCCGTCGCGGCGCGCATTGACGAGATCGACGCCGAGGTGGCCATCGAGCGCGCCATCGCGCGACGCGAGGCGGCCGAGGTGCGCGCACTCCATGCCGCGGCCACCACGGCGACGATCGCGGAGACGCGGGCGGCGGGCCTCGCAGGCCGGGACGCCGTGCTGCTCGCTCTTCGCGATGAGCGACGCCGGCTGGCCGCCGAACGG
>SXQZ01000101.1 GCA_005792725.1 Actinomycetota bacterium | reverse complement strand
GCGACGAGGCGACAGCCCGCGCCCTCAACGAGACGGTCGCCCGGATCGTGCCCTGCGGGATGCCGAGGTCGTCCTGCGCCTTCACGAAGATGTCATTCCAGAGGCGCGCCTCCAGATGGCTCTCCAGCTTGGGGAGGTAGAAGTACGGACCCGTGCCGCGTGCGATCTGCTCCTTCGCGTTGTGGAATACGAAGAGGCCGAGATCGAAGATGCCGGCCGACATCGGCTCACCGTCCACGAGGACGTGCTTCTCGTTGAGGTGCCACCCGCGCGGGCGCACCAGCAACGTCGCGATCTCGTCGTTCAGGCGGTACTGCTTGCCCTCGGGCGACTCGAACGCGATCGTACGGCGCGCCGCGTCGCGCACATTGATCTGGCCGAGGACCGTGTTGTGCCACGTCGGGGTGTTCGAGTCCTCGAAGTCCGACATGAACACCTTCGCGCCGGAGTTCAGGGCGTAGATGACCATCGTGCGGTCCACCGGGCCGGTGATCTCCACGCGGCGGTCCTGCAGGTCCGCGGGCACCGGGGCGATCCGCCACGACGGGTCCTCGCGGATGTGCGCGGTCTCCGGCAGGAAGTCCGGGCGCTCGCCGGCCTCGAACGCCCCCTGGCGCGCATTGCGGGCCGCCAGCAGCTCCGTGCGGCGGCCGTTGAACTCGCGCTGGAGGCCGGCGACGAACGACAGCGCCTCCGGGGTGAGGATCTCCGCCATCTCGGGCGAGACGACCTCGAGGATCTCGACGCCTTCCGGGAGATGCTGCTCCGACATTGGTCCTCCGTGAGGTGTGTGCATGGACGCGCGCCCGGGCGCGGGCGCGGATCGGGAACCCTACCCCCCCGTCGGCACGGGTTCCACGGCCCGCCGGGGCCGGTCGGGCGGGTCGGCGGCGGGCAGGCCTACGGCCAGAGGGCCGTTGCCCGGGGCACCGACAGGCTGAATCGCCGTCCCTGCACCCGGAACCCGTTGAGCAGGAGGGCCTTGACCCGCGTCGCCCGGATGCTCGTGCGCCACGCGGCCTCCTCGCTCGCACCCGACCCGGTGCGCAGCCACGCGAGGTAGGAGCGGTCCGCGGCGATCGACAGACGGAAGGCGCTCTGGAGGTGCTGCTCGATTCCGCGGAACGGCGCGGGCGCCACCGGCAGCGCCTGGACGGCGGCCAGCCCGGAGAGACGGCGGGGAATGACGGTGCGCTGGATCCGATCGGCGGCGTCCGCCCGTGCGATGGCGGCCGTGGCCACCTGCCCGAGCACGCGGTTGAGGTCGTGGCGCGGGTTCCCATGCGCCGAGAGCGTCCGGAGCGCGGCCGCGAGCCACTCGCGGCGGGTCATCTGCACGACGCTGTAGCGGGGCATCTGCGGCGTCCTGGTGTCCCCCTCGAAGGCGACCGATGGGTTGATCCACAGCGTTCCCCGGCTCGCGAGCATCCTCCGCCCCGCGGCATTGAGCGCGACCCGGGTTGCGATCGGCTCGCCGGCAGGCCCCGCGATGGCGGCGACGCCGAGCACGGTGCGCTCGCCCGCATGCTCGGACTGCCCTGCGGGACCGGCCGTTCCGTCCGAGTAGAGCGTGATCGTCCCCGCGCAGCGCGAGACGAGCGTCCCCTGACACGATGCGCTGAGGTCCGTCGCCCCATCGGTATGCGCGCGGCCGCTCCCGTCGGCCGCCCGATCCGCGGGGGGTGCACGGAGGGTGACCGGCACATCCACCGCGATCGTACCCGCCTCCGAGGCAACGGCGATGCGCACCATCACGATCATGGTGCCCGCACGGGCGAGCTTGCGCTGGATGTCCGTCGGGAGGTCGAGCGTGACGGCGGTTGACTCCCCCGCCGCGAGCGAGCGCTCCGAGGTGATGGTGACGCGGCCGACCCGCATGACGACCTGTACCTCGCACGGGCTCCCGGCGCCGCAGGCGACCGCCACATTGGCGCCTCCGTCCTTCGCCACCCCCGTCGAATCCCGCGCGAGCGCCTCAACCACCGATGGTGGAAGGGTCGCGGCCGCGGGGGTCACGACGGCAGTCGGCGACGAGACCCGGCCGGTGCCGGCCGCATTCGCGCCCGACACGGCAAACGTGTACGTCACCCCGTTCGTCAACCCCGTCACCACGCACTGGAGCGGGCCACTCGCCGAGGTGCAGGTCTGGCCCCCGGGACTCGCCGTGACCGTGTACGCGGTGATCGCGGCGCCGCCGGTGTCGGGTGCGGCCCAGGTGACGGTCGCGTAGCCGTTGCCGGAGATCGCCTGCACGTTGCCCGGCGGCCCGGGCGCCGTGGCGGGCGTCATCGGGGCGAAGGGCGCCGATGCGGACCCGGGGCCGACCGTGTTCGTGGCGATCACCGTGAACGTGTACGCGGTCCCGTTCGTGAGGCCGGTCACCGTGCAGGTGGTCGCGGCCCCCGTGCAGGTGCGGCCATCCGGGATCGAGGTGACCGTGTAGCCGGTGATGGCCGTGCCGCCGGTCGCGACGGGGGCGGTCCACGATACCTCGGCCCGCTCAGGGGCGGAGACGACGGTGATGCCCGTCGGTGGACCCGGAACGGTCGTCGGCGTTGCCGGCGACGAGGCGACCGAGGGGGAACCCGTCCCGCTCCCGTTGGTCGCAGTCACCGTGAAGGTGTACGCAGTCCCATCGGAGAGGCCCGTGACGGTGCATCCGGTCGCGGCTCCGGTGCACGTACGACTGTCCGGGGTCGAGGTCACCGTGTAGCCGATGACGGACGAGGTGCCGGGGCGGGATGGGGCGGTCCAGACGACATCGAGGCGTCCGCTGCTGCGGGGGTCGGAGGCGCTCACCCCGGTCGGGGCGCCAGGCAGTGGATCGGTCCAGACCGCGTAGAGCGTCGTGTCCGCGGCGATCGCGAAGGTGGATGCCGCGGTCCGGGACGTTCCGCTGCAGGCAGCGCCGGCCGCGGGCGGGGTGGTGCACCAGCCGTCGAACACGTATCCCGTGCGCACCAGACTTCCCGTGTTGCCGGAGACCGTCACCGTGGCCCCGCTCGTATACACGGTCGCGTCGGTCGGAGCGCTGCCGCTGCTGCTGCCGTTGCCCTGGTAGGTCACGCCGTAGGTGGGCGCCACCGTGTACGCGGACACGACGCGGGCGTACCCCCCGGTGCTGCCGCTGTCACCGCGCTGGCCCTTCTCATTCATCCCCCAGCACCAGGCGCTGAAATCGGACCGCACCGCGCACACGTGCTGATCGCCGGCCTCGATGGAGACCACCCCAGTGAGGTTGGTCGAGACGTTCACCTTCACGGATACCGGAGTGGTCGACGCGACGCTCGTGCCGTCGCCCAACTGGCCGTTCCCATTCGCGCCCCAGCACCTCACCTCGGACGTGGACAGCACC
The DNA here is from genome assembly GCA_005792725.1 of Actinomycetota bacterium. Classification (GTDB taxonomy): domain Bacteria; phylum Actinomycetota; class Thermoleophilia; order Miltoncostaeales; family Miltoncostaeaceae; genus SYFI01. Next base: position 11,091 of record SXQZ01000101.1, on the reverse strand, counting down.
GCACAGGCAAACCCATCGCCGTGCGTGATCGCGGTGACCCCCGATGACAGACCGGACACATCCATGGCCGATGGCCGGTTGGTCGTCGAGCCGTCCCCGACCTGACCCAGTTCGTTCTTCCCCCAGCACTTCGCGCCACCCGAGACAATCACGCACGCCTCGCCGTACTCACCGCCGATGGCGACCGCGACGGCACCGGCCACGCTGGTGGCATCCACGGGCGTGGTGTTCATCGCGCCCGCGTTCGTGCCACCATCGCCCTGGTATCCCTGCCCCCAGCACTTGACGCCGCCGACGAGCATGCGGGCGCACGTCATGTAGGTATTGCCGCCGGTCGGGGCCAGCGATGCCACGCCCGCCAGGGGGGTGCCCCCGGCGGCCTGGCCGGTGGCGACCGTGGGCGTGGCGTATGCGCGATTCGTGGTGGTGCCGTCACCGATCACCGGGTAGCCGTTCATGCCCCAGCACCGGACCTCCGTGGTGACGAGGCGCGCGCAGCCGTAGTTGTTGCCCGTGGTCAGCGATACGGCCCCGGTCAGCCGCGTACCGGCGCCCGCGAGCACGTACACCGGCGTGGTCCGATCCGTCGTCGTACCGTCGCCCAGCGCATTGAGCCAGTTGTATCCCCAGCACATCACCTCGGTTGTGGCCATGAGGGCGCAGGCCGCCTCGCGACCGACCGCGATCCCGGCCACGCCGGACCCCAGACCCGCCACCAGACCGGGGGTCGGGACGCTGGTGTTTCCGGACGTGCCCCGGCCCAGCCGCCCGCGCTCATTCCATCCCCAGCAGTTCACGGCCCCCGACCCGGAGAGCCCACACGAGAAGGCCTGTCCCGCCCCCACCATCGCGGTAGCCGTGAGCAGGCCCGGAGTGGCCGACGCCGGTGATGAGGCGGGGCCCGTGCCGGCCCCGGTCGCCGACACCCGGAAGGTGTACGAGATACCGTTCACGAGCCCCGTCACCCTCGCCCACGGGTTCGCGGACGCCCCGTCGGCAACGATGCTGAACGACGCGCCATCGGCCGAGTACTCGATCACGTAGTCGGTGATGGTCCCGGTGCCGCTGGACGTGGGCGCCGTCCACCACAGGCCCACTTCGCCATTCCCCGCGGTCGCCCTGAGAGCCGTCGGGGCGTCCGGGGGCGTGGCCGTCGCCACACCGGGCAGTCCGAGCACGAGCACGGCGCCCAGCACGAGCGCACACCGGCGCAGGACGGCCGGGATGAGGTGCCACGCTGACGGAGACCGCGCGATCGGAGGGATCCTCGGGGACGGAATCCCTTGCGAGTCTACCTCCTGGGGGACACCCGACCCCCCGGGACCGACCCGGTCACCGGCGTTCGCGTGTTCCGCGCGCGCGGGAGGGCCCCATCCGTCCGCCGTCAATGATCACCCGAAGTCGACGACCACCTTCAGGGCCCCCCCGCTGCGCGCGAGCCGGAACGCGTCATCCACCCGGTCGAACGGCACGTGGTGGGTGATGATGCCCTCGGCGCGCACCCGCCCGTCGGCCAGCATCGCGAGCGCATCGCGCGTGTCCGCCGGCCCGGCGGAGTACGTGGACTGCAACTCCACCTCGCGCCAGAAGATGGCCCCGAGGTCGAGCGGCACCAACTCGCCGGGCGGGGTCGGCGCGAAGTACTGCACCACTGCGGCCGGCCCGGCCAGGTGCAGCGCGTCGTTCATCGCGGAGTGGGCGTGGGTGCACACGACGACCTGATCGGCCAAACGCCCGCCCAGGGCATCCCGTACCGCGCCCGGGTCGCACGAGGGGAGCACGGTGGCCCCCAGCGCCCGGGCCGCGGGGCGCCGTGCGGAATCGGGCTCGATCACCACCACGCGGGTGGCGCCGATCACGGTGGCCACCTCCGCCTCAAGCAGGCCCATCGATCCCGCACCCACGATGACAACGTGAGATCCCTCACCCACCCCGGCGAGTCGCTGGCCGCGCAGGATGCAGGCCAGGGGTTCGATGAGCGTGCCGGCCTCGTCGGTCATGCCGTCGGGGAGGCAATGCACGTCAAGGGCGACGTTCTCCGCCGGCACGCGAATCATCTCCGCGAGGCCGCCGGGGTCGATCCGTGTGCGCCGGAACGACTCACACAGCGTGTCGCGCCCGCGCCGGCACAGATCGCACTCGAGGCACGGCACGTGGTGGTGCACGAACACGCGGTCGCCGAGAGCGAAGGACGCACCCTCACCGGCCTGCACCACGTCACCCACGGGCTCATGGCCCAGCACGACCGGTGCCCGCGTGTCCTGGTACCACTGCATGAGATCGGTGCCGCAGATTCCGCACGCCCGCGTGCGGATGACGATCTCGCCCGGGCCGGCGACCGGGTCGGGGAGATCCTCGATGGTGAGCCGCCCCGCCCCGTGGTAGATCGCTGCGCGCACGGCGGCGACTCTACCCGCGGGCGGGGCCGCGGCGGGCGGGCCGAACCCACCCCGCCCGGGGTCGGCGTGCGCGCGGGTGGGTCCGGGTCAGCCGGTGGCCGCGGCCGTCGTCGGGACGGTCGGGGTCAGCGTTCCCCAGTCGGTGCTGCCGCAGGCCGACAGTCCCAGATCGGCCGCGGCGGCCGTGATGTCGGCCTCAATCCGCTGGGCATTCGGCGATTCGACCTCGCCCATCAGCGCCCCGAGGTCAGCCGGCGTGGTGGCGTCGGTCAGCCTGGCGCTGAGCGCCTTGGTCAGGTCGAGCGCTTCCTGCTCGCCGGCGATCAACCGGACGTGCGCGGCCTCGAGGTCCGCCGGGGGGTACAGGCCGGAAAGGCCGTCGATGCCATCCTGACCGGCCGCGATGGCCGTGTCCGCATAGGCCCTGACGCTCGCGACATCCGTGAGCGCGGGGGCGGACGCGAGGTCCGAAACGGCCTTCGTGCATACCGCGTCGGCAGCGGCGCGGTATGCGTCGACCGTCATCCGCGGCTCGGCGTTGGCCCCATCGGCCGAGGTCGCCGCCGTGGATGGCCCGTCGGAGCCGCCGCAGCCCGCAAGGCCGATCCCGGCGAGGGCGGCAATTGCGATCAGTGCCGTGGCGCTTCGGGTGATCGTCATGCGGGCCTCCACAATCGTGAGGGGTCACCGACGGCGGGCCGGCGGCGACGGGTATCAAGCCTACGCCGTTGGCGCCCGTCCGCGCGGTGGGACCGCCCCCACCCGCTCACGCGATGCCGGGAGTCGCGGGTGTGGGCCCGGATCCCCAGACGGCCCGCCGCGCATGGCGGATGGCCACCCCGAACGATCCGCGCCCCCGGGTCCATTCCCCGCCCAGCCGTCGGCCCCCCGGCCTAGGCGTCCGGCGCGCACCCCGTGAGCCCCGCGACGGCCGCGGCGGCCGCCACCTGGGCGTCGATGGGCTCGACCGCCGTGATGAGCCCGGCGAGCACCGTGGCCCCGTCGGCACCGGATTCCAGGTCGTCGGCCGCGTTCCGGAACACCGTGGCACCCGTGTTCCACGCATCCTCGATGGAGGTCACCGGTTCCATGAGATCCCCGGGAATCGTGAGCGCCCGCATCCGGTCGAGAACACCCATCATGATCTGCTCGGCAGCCTGTGTCCACGGCCCGAGCGCGTCGGCATCCGCGGGCCCGAGGGCCGTCATCGCCGCCCTGGCGTCCGTGCAGATCCGATCCGCAGACCCGAGAAACCCGGCGTCGGTCCCGGCGGCCGTCGTCCCGACCGCCACGGGGGTGTCGGTCGCCGTGCCGACCGGCACGGCCGGGTCGCCGCAGCCGACGACGCCGGCGATGGAGGTGGCAAGCACGATCACGCTGACCGCGGCGAGGCGAGGCCGGGTCATGGCCGGTCCGCCGCGCGCGTCGTCGTCGCGGGCAGCAGGACCCCGGGTTGATCGGCACGCGGCACCCGCCGGCGGATGCCAGAGCCATGGGCACCGGGATCCGGCCCGCCGCCCATGACCCGAGTCACCATCACGACGCGTCGTCGTCCGTACACGCGTTCAGGCCGGCCGCGGCCGCAGCGGCGTCACGCGCAGCGTCCAACCCGTCCGGATCGGCAGCGTTGTCGGTGAGCACCTTCACGGCCGCCTCGGCCGTTGCCGCCGCCTCCACGTCCTGCACCATCTGCTCCGTCTTCGCGGCCACCGCATCGTTGGCCGTGAGGAACGCCTTGTACGCATCGGCCTGATCCGCAGGCGGCACGATGGCCGCCAAGGCCGCGGACGCCGCCTTCGATGACTCGAGGGCCGCACCCGCGAACGCCTGCACGCTCGCCAGGTCGGTGAGGTCAAGTGCGGCTGCCGCGGCCTCACCCGCCGCCTTGGCGTCGGCGCACACCGTGTCGGCGGCCGCCGCGTAGTCGCCGTCGGGCGCGGGTTCGACGGCGGTCGTCTCGACCACCGTTGCAGTGTCCGGCGTCGTGGCCGGCGGCGCCTCCGCGCTGCCACAGCCCGCGAGTCCCGCGACAACCAATGACGAGGCGGCCAAGCCGACGGCCGCGAGGTGGGTGATCCTCATCGCTACGAACCTCCTGATGGGAACCGGGGATGCCCCGTGAACCCGTAGTAAACACGCATCCAGCGAATACCACCCGTGCCGATGTGAGCGCCCGTGGCCGTGCCGGCCGTTCAGCGGCGATCCACGCCCGTGACCTCGCCGGATGCCACGGTGACCTGCGCGTCACCCGCCTGCACCACGAGACGGCCCAACGGATCGATACCGGATCCGATGCCGGTGACCTCGCCCGCCGGCGTGCCCACCACCACCGGCCGACCGGCCAGATGGTCACGGCGGCCGAAGGCCGCCGTGATGGCGCCGGGACCGTGCTCGAGCCATGCCCCGTAGCGCCGCCCGATGGCCCCGAGCGCCGCCACGAGGAGGTCCATCCGCCGGGGCCGCACGCCGAGGTCCGCGAGCGACCCCGGCGTCCAGCGTCCACCGGGCACGTCGGGGACCGGGCCGACGTTCACACCCATCCCCGCCACCGCCCAGGTCACGCGCTCCTGGTCGGCGGCCATCTCGCACAGGATCCCCGCGACCTTCGCGCCACCCGTGAGGATGTCGTTGGGCCATGCGATCCCCACGTCGGGCACGCCGCATGCGTCGAGTGCATCCGCGAGCCCCACGGCGACGACAATCGGCAGCAGACCGGCATCCACGGGGCTCACCCTCGGACGGAGGATGACGCTGAACATCAGGGCCATCCCCGGATCGTCCACCCACGCCCGGCCCCGGCGGCCCCGGCCGGCCGTCTGATGATCCGCGCCGACCACGGTCCCCTCCCCCGCCCCCGCCCGCGCGAGCCGCGAGGCCTCGTCATTCGTGGATCCCGTCTCGGCCATCCACATGACGGGCCCCGCGAGGGGATCGACGAGCAGTGGCATGACGGCGCTCGGCACCACGGGGTCGGCCGAGGGATCCAGCACGTACCCGGCCCGGGTCGCCGCGATCGGGACACCGGTGGCACGCAGGGCATCCACGTGGCGGTGCACCGCAGCCCGCGAGCACCCAAGTTCACGCGCCAGCGCCCCGCCCGAGACCCGCTCGCCGGCACGGGCGGCAAGCGCCGCAAGGATCCGCTCCCGGCGCTGCGTTGCCTCACCCGTCATTCCGTACTCCGCCATGGCGGCAGGCTATCCGGCTACTGGAGTGTGAGCGGCACGCCCTGCGTGACCGCCGAGTTGCCCGCCGCGTCCTGGGCAAGCACGTCAATGAGCACGCCCGTGGTCACCTCTCCCACAGATCCCACCCCTTCGCCGCCGTGGATGACTGCCGTGCCCTGGCCGCCTTCCGCACCTCCGCCTCGTTGGACGCCTGGATGACGTGTTGCCCAGACGGCCTGAACGCACCGCAGACGGCACACGGAAACGCAACACGTGGGCCGTGCAACGCCGTGCGGGGCGGTTCCGGGACCCCGGCATGGCCACCCGAGTGCGCCCGGCAGGATTCGAACCTGCGGCCGTCCGATTAGAAGTCGGGTGCTCTGTCCAGCTGAGCTACGGGCGCATGGGACCAGCAGTGCCAATCATCGCGCGTTCCGTGCGGGCCTGCCCGCGCCCGGCCCCGGTCCGCCGCCCGCACCCTCGGATGCCGTCGGCCGGGGTCCGCCCCCGCGCTTATCTCACGACTGCGGGTACCGAGGGCCCGGCCGCCACGATGAGGCGCGTGGGGAGGGTTCTGCACGTGCGGGGCGTGGGGTCCCCCACGCATGCGGTGAGGGCATACCGGCCGGGTGGGAGGGGGGCGGGAATGCGGGCGGTCACATCCGTCTGGAACGACCACTCGCCCGGGCTCCCGGCCCGTGCGGCCTTCACGGGGCTCGGCCTCGGACCGACGCCGCCGCCGACCTTGGCCCAGGGCACCGGCCACGGCGGGTTGAGTGTGATGAACACGCCGATGTCCGGGCGCAGCGCGCGGCCTCCCTTGACCAGACCCGCCACCCGAAGTGCCGATGCTCCGCCGGGACGCAGGGCGGCGGCGCTCACCATGCGGATGCTCTGCATCGCGAATGACGCGGCGTTGGACACTTTCGGGTTCCACGTGACGGAGAACGACGTCGAGACCCGGCAGTTACTGCCCTCGCTGTCGCTCACCTCGTCCGTGGGGTCCCCGTCATCGGCGCAGGCGATGACGTAGTAGGTGCCGATGGCACCCGCCGGAAGGTTGACGGCCGCGACCGGCCCCGAGTTCGATGCCCCCGCGGAGAGGGCCGGGACGTCGCGTTGTCCGATCCGCTTGTCGGCGGATCCCCACGCGTCGTTATGCGACAGGTAGTACGCGGTGACCGACGCCGGCATGCCCTCCGAGCCGATGTTCTGGGTGACGTCCGACACCGCGATCGCATCGCCCCCCTTCACGGCCTTGGGCACCGCGACCACGACGCCGGTGACCCGCAGGTCGGGGCAGGCGTTGCCCTCCCGGCCGAACCAGGCCTCCTCGCCCACGGCCGACCCGTTCCCGCCACCACCGCTGAGGTAGGCATAGGCACCGAGGAACGTGTCGGAGCAGCCACGGAACGGCTGGACCCCGAAGTAGTCACCCCATCGGTTGCTCGTGGGGCCGTTGGTTCCGCCGTTCAGCCCCGCGTTCGGCAGGGGCTGCCAGTCGGGCGTGTAGCCGTCGATCAGGAAGGCCTGCGTCCGGGTGTTCTGCGTCCCGCCCAGCGCCTGAATGGTGCCGCCCTTGTCGCCCGAACCGTTGACCGTAACGGCGGGAAGCGCCCATGCGTACGACGCGTTCCAGATCGTGTGCTCATTGGTGAGAGTCATGTCGGAGGTCCGGAACCGGGCGATGCGGGTGCTCGGCATGGGCAAGCCGGCGGCAGCGTTGTTGCCCTGGGTCCACATCAGGCCGACCTCTGACCCGCTGACATAGGCGGCATTGACCTCGCGCAGGAAGCGCCCGCACGGGTTGCTTCCGTCGGGTGCCGTGCAGATGGTGCCGGCGCTGGCGGTCTGCGACGCGAACGTCGTGACATCGCGGTCCCACGTCGAGATGGTTGATGACGAGTCGGGGACGCGCATCATCCGCACGGTGTTGGTGTCCACCAGCGTGCCGAGGTACATGGTGGATCCGGCGCCTTGGACCGGGCGGATGTGGTACTCGGACCGGGCCCACCGGGTGGCGCCGGCATCCACGCAGTCCTCGAGGTCGTCGAGGTTCAGCCGGATGACCTCACTCCCCTGGAATACCGCAGGATTACTGGTGTTGAAGACGTTGGTGGTGACGTACAACCACTTGTCGGAGATGCCGAGGATCTCGAAGTCGAACCAGCGGTTCCCCCCATATCCCGCCCACGCCGGCGTGACGGTCCACGAGCAGTACTCCAGCGACCCGAGCGCGGAGCGCCCGCGGAGGCTGAGGATCCGGAAGGCGTTGTTGCCATTCGCATCGTTGGTGTACTGGAGGTTCCAGAGCAGCATGCTGTAACCGTCGCGGGGAGCCGAGACCACGACCTGATCACAGCAGAACCCCCCCGCGCGCGTACCGATGTCCGTGGACGGGGAGATGTACTTCCACGACGTGCCCTCATCCTCGGACCACGCGGCGTACCAATTGCCGGTGAAGAGGATGCCGTCACGGTCATTGGCCACCGTCGGCTCGTTGGTTGACGAGGTATTGACGACCGTGCCCGCCGGAGTCGCAGCCGTACCGCTGATGACGGCCGTGCGCCGGAACACGTCGAAGTCGCCCGCGGCGTTCGCACGCTGAACACCCCGCCGGGGGGGCCGCGTGACCCCGCCACCGGTCGTGCCGCCCGTACCGGGGTCACCCCGCGGGGGTACGGTGGGAACCCTGGGCGCAGGCGGCGTCGGGGGAGTCGGGTCGGGCTGGGGCTGGGACCCCGGCACGAGGGTCTGCGGACCCGTCTCGTAGGGGACCGGGGCCGGCCCCCCGACCGGGAAGTCCGGGTTGGCCTTCGCAATCCTCTTGTCCTGGGCCGCCAGATAGGCGGCGCTCACCGACGGCGGGGTGTCACGCAGGCGTACGCGACCCACCTCGACGGCGATCCGCCCCGGGACGCCACGCGGCTGGTCGCGCTGCGCGCGCGGTGCGTTGACCTGCATCGGGGCGCTCCCACCCGATGCCCCCGGGCGCGCCTGCGGAGCCGCGGTACCGGATGTGCCCGCGCCGACGACGGCAGCGACGCCGACCGCAATCACCGCGGCGATGACCCCACGGAACGTCACCATCACGAACCTTCCCTGTCCCGGGACCGGACTCCGGTGACGCTACACCGCGCCCATGACGGCGGCCCCGGACGCACACGGGCCCCGCCACCCGGGGATGGCGGGGCCCGTGAGGACCATCAGCACTACGGGAGGACTACTCCGGCAGGTACTTCGAGGCGTCGATGCCGTGCTCGGTCATCAGCTTCTGGAACGTCTCGACCATCTCCGCCGGGTACTCCGGCAGGCCGCCCTCGGCGATGATCGCCGCCGCGCGGTCGCGGATGTGCGGGCCGAAGTCCCAGTCGTCGTCGTTCATGAGGCGCTGGACTTCCTTCTCCGGCCAGGACACCACGCCCGGGTCGCGCCCGAAATCGGCGGCGAGCTTGTCGATCTCCTCGAAGCGGCCCGGCAGCGGCGCCTGCTCCTGGATGAGGCCCTTCGCCTTGAGAGCGTCCTCGAGGCCGTCGGCCATCTGGCGCGGGTTGCCCTGCTCCTGGTTCGAGAAGAGCGAGCTGAACTTGATACGCGGGCGCTGGCCGCCTGCGGACATGTCCTCGAGCGGGTAGCCCACCGCGTGGCCCCACGTGAAGCGGTAGTGCGGCGGCAGGTTGAAGGCCTTCTCAACGCCACCCGGCTTGCGGCCGAAGGCGCAGAGGATCGACCCGACCCCGAGCGACTGACCGGCGAGCATCGCGGCCGAGACGTGCTGACCGGTCTCGAAGCGCAGCAGGATCTCGGTGCGCTCGGCCGGGAAGCTCATGAGGCGCGGCACGGTCTGCGTCATCGTGAACTCGTAGTTCCAGCCGTGGTACTTGGTGAGTGCACCGGAGAGCGCGAGGCTCGACAGGCCGTCGTTGGCACGGCCGTACCAGGCGTTCAGGTTGGTCAGCCAGAAAATCAGGTGCGACGCCTGATTGATGATCTGCACGTTGAAGCCCGAGATGCACTCCTCGATCTCGTCCCAGAGGTCGGAGTCCTTGGTGACGACGATGGCCTCGGTGCAGTTGATGTTGCCCTGACACGATGAGAACCGTGCCGCGTTGAGCATGGTGTCGATCTTCCAGTCCTCGACCGTCCTGGTGGGGTCGTAGTACCGGTAGCTACGGCGACTGCCGATCGCCTGAAGCGTCGGCATGTCGGGGATATCGGAGGCGTTCACGGCCATCGAAGCAATCTCCCTGAGGTTGGCGGGCGTGTCGAAACGTTTCGGCGTACTGGACGCGCACCGCTCAATCTACACACCACGGGCCACCGCGTTGCATCAATCACGAAGTCCGCCCGCCACCGGTTCGACGGGCGCACCCGGCGGCACCGTGTCTAGCCTGCCCGCCATGCCGACACTTCTCTTTGTCACCGTTCCCACGGACGAGGTCCTCAACAAGGAAGGCCAGGTCCGCTTCCCCGGTACCGAGGCCGCCGTCCAGCAGCTCACCGAGGCCGGTTGGGAGGTCGAGGTCATCGACCCGCTCTGGCCGGGACCGCTCACGCGGGTCCAGGCGGGCGGCGTGGATGCCGTCCTCGTCTCCTGCTTCAAGGCGGTGCCGCGCTCGCGCGATGCCGCGTCCACCCTGTCGCGCCTGCAGCCCGACACCCCCGTGTACACGCTGGGTGTGCTCCAGAAGGACGATGCCTTCCGCACGATGGCCCCCGCGGTCGGCATCCTGCGCAACCTCGGGGAGTTCCCGACGGGCTGACGCCCCGGGGCCGACCCCGGCCCGGCCGGCGGCTCCCGTGAGCCGCCGGCCGGATGCCGGTGATACCGGGGCCGCCCCGGATCGCCATCCCCGCCTCGTCCCGTACCGGGACCGGGCCCACCTCGACCGCGGCGACCGCCCCGCGGGCGGACGCCGCTCGCGCGCGCACCGGGTGATGGTCGCCCGGCGCGTTCACAGGTGCACGATCGTGGCCCCATCACCCCCCTCGCCCACCGGTGCCGCCATCGTCAACGTCACGAGCGGGTGCACCGCGAGCTCCTCCCCCACGGCGGCACGGAGCGCTCCGGTACCGCGTCCGTGGATGACCCGCACCGTCTCGAGCCCGGCCCGGGCGGCCATGTCGATGTGATCGCGCACGGCCCGGCGCGCAGCCTCCGCCCGCTGGCCACGCACATCCACCTCGGGGGAAACTGCCGCGAGCGCCGGCCGGACCTCGGCGGGCGGTGGAGGCGCCGCGGCGGCGGCAGGTGTGGAATCCGGGGCGAGGCGCGCCAGCGGCACGCGCAGCCGGGCCGACGGCCCCTGCAACTCGGCCTGATCACCCTCGATGGCGATCACCACGCCGCGGACCCCCAGAGCGAGGTCAACCGCATGCTCACCCACCTCGGGCGCCCGCCCCGGTGACGCCGGTGCGGCCAACCCGCTGAGATGACCGGCGGCCCGTCGGGCGGCCTCGTCCGCCGCACCGAGCCGACGGTCGCGATCGCGCCGGCGCTCACCCGACGGCCGGCCGGCGTCCTC
>SXQZ01000100.1 GCA_005792725.1 Actinomycetota bacterium | reverse complement strand
CGCGCCCGACAGCGTGCCGGCCGGGAACGTGGCCCGAAGCGCGTCCACGGCGCGCCGGCCATCGTCGAGGTGCCCCACAACGCTGCTCTCGATGTGCATGACGTGGCTGTAGTACTCGACCACCATGAGGTCCTTCACCCGCACTGTTCCCGGGGCGCACACGCGCCCGAGGTCGTTGCGCCCCAGGTCCACCAGCATCACATGCTCGGCGCGCTCCTTGGGGTCGGCCAGGAGCCCCTCGGCCAATGCCAGGTCCTCAGCGCGGTCGGCACCCCGCGGGCGGGTTCCGGCGATGGGCCGCGTCTCCACCACGCCGTCGGTGACCTTCACCAGCATCTCGGGCGACGAACCGGCCAGTTGGACGTCGCCGCAGTCGAAGAAGAACATGTACGGCGAGGGGTTCACCGTGCGGAGCCCCCGGTAGACCGCGAACGGCTCGAGGCCGACCGTGGCCGAGAAACGCTGCGAGGGCACGACCTGGAAGGCATCCCCCGCGTACACGTACTCGCGCACGGCCTCGACGGCGGCGCAGAACGGGTCATGCCCGATGTTGCTCTCGACGGGGCCGATACGCACGGGCGCATGCGGCGTGCGCGGCGGCACGGGGCCCTGCAGAAGGGCTTTGATGTCGCGGATCTGCCGCGTCGCGGCGTCGTAGGCGGGCGCGGGGTCGGTGCCCTCGTCCACCGGGCAGGGCACGATGATCGTCGTCGAGCGCCGCAGGTGGTCGAACAGCACCACCGGCCCGGTGAGCATCATCACCATGTCGGGGATCCCGAGGTCGTCCCGGGGGGTATCCGGCAGGTGCTCGACGGTGCGGACCAGGTCGTAGCCGAAGTAGCCCACCGCCCCGCCCCAGAACGCCAGCGGCTCGGACGGAGGGGCCATCGCCACGTCGTCCACGAGCGACTGGACCACGCCGAACGGGTCCGTCGCGTCCAGATGCTCCTCGAACCCGTCCGCCCGGCGCAGCGTCACAGCCCCATCGCGCGCGGTGATGACCGCCTGGGGGCGGATGCCGATCATCGAGTAGCGGCCCAGGCGCTGCCCCTCCTCCGCGCTCTCGAGCAGGAAGCACGGGCCACCGTCGCGCACCTTCAGCAGCGCGCTGACCGGGGTCCCGAGGTCGTCCAGGTAGGTGTGCACCACGGGCACCTGCCGGAACGCACCGGCCTGGGCGCGCACATCGTCGAGCGAGGGCGACACCGGCAGGTGCTCGCCGGCACGGCGCGGGGGCACGTCGATCCGCAGGGTGGTCACCCCGTCGCCCGCCTCCGTGACGCCAGCTCCCCGGCCACATCCGACAGGCGCACGTCCAAGGCCTGCCAGAGCACCACGAGGTGGTACAGCAGGTCGGCGCTCTCGTAGATCAGCTGCTCGCGCTCACCGCCCTTGGCCGCGATGGCGACCTCGGTGGCCTCCTCGCCGACCTTCTTGCACATCGTGTCAATGCCACGGGCCAGCAGGGACGCCGTGTACGACGAGTCCGGGTCGGCATCGGCGGCACGCGCGCGGATGAGGGCCTCGAGGTCGGGCAGCGCGGCGAACGGGGCCGCCGCGTCGCCCACCATTCCCGCCAGCGGCACGTGGAAGCAGGACTCCGCGCCGGTGTGGCATGCGGGCCCGGCCGGGCGCACGGCAACCAGCACCGCGTCGTCGTCACAATCGGTGGCCGCGCCGGTCACCTGCTGCGTGTTGCCGCTGGTCGCGCCCTTGTGCCACAGCTCGGCGCGCGACCGGCTCCAGAACCACGTCTCGCCCCGTTCGAGGGTGCGCCCGAGCGCCTCGGCGTCCATCCACGCCAAGGTGAGCACCCGGCCGGTGTCCGCATCCTGAACGATCGCGGGCACCAGCCCGTCATCACCGAAGCGCACGCGTTCCGGGGGGTCGGGATCCGCGGCGGCGCTCACGCGGCCACGCCCATCAGCGTGTCCAGCATCACGGGCGCGGCATTCGTCGCAATGCGCCGCGCCCCTGCATCGAGCATCACGATGGCACCCTCGATGTCGTCCACGCCCCCGGCGGCGATGACCCCGACCTCCACGGGCAGGGCATCCCGCATGCCCTCGACATCCTGTGGGCGGGCCGGGCCGGAAAGGCCGGTTGCGGTCATGGCGAAGTCGGCGCCGCTCTGGCCGACCACCCCGCAGGCGCGTGCGAGCAGCCGCGCGCCCAGCAGGGGGGCCTCCACCACCGCGCGCACCATCACCCGGGCGCTGGTGGCCGCACGGGCGGCCTCCACCACGGCGACGAGGTCGCGCCGTGCGACGTCCGGACGACCGGACCGCAGGGCCGCCACGTTCATCACCACATCGAGCTCGCGGGCTCCGGCGGCGACGGCCGCACAGGCCATCGCGGTCTTCGCCGTCGTCTCATCGGTGCCGAATGGGTAGCCCACCACCGTACCCACCTTCACGTCACCGCCACCCAGCAGGCCCGCCGCCGCACCCACCATGGCCGGTGGCACGACGACCGACGCCACGTGCAGCCGCGCTGCGGTGGCGCAGTGCACGGCCAGATCGCGGGCCGTGACACCGGGGCGGATCAGCGTGAAATCGCAGCACTTGGCCAGTTCGCGCGCCCTCATGGCGCGCCCCGTGACGGGTCGTCGGACATGGCGCGGAAGTATAGGCGGGGTCCTCCCCCTCCTCGGGGGCGCCGCCGGGCGCTGGCCCATCCGGGGCGCGGGGGCTCGCGCCGGGCGCTCCGCCCGGGTCCTGGGGAAGGAGGGGCTCACCGCGGCCGGGGGCGCTGGGGCTG
>SXQZ01000099.1 GCA_005792725.1 Actinomycetota bacterium | reverse complement strand
GCTCGCCACGGGCGGTCTGTTCGATGACCATCGGGATGAGGGGGCTCATGCGGTGGTGACTCCTTTGTCAGTGGTGGGACCCTTGGATGAGAGAAACGCCCCGAAGGCCGCGAAGGCCCGCAGGTCGTCCGGGTGCAGGTGACCGGCGGCCCACTCGATCTCGTCGAGCGGGTCGGGCGCGAAGCCCAGCGGGCGTCGGGCAGGGCGCGGCGGGGCCGCGCCGAGCGCGATGGCCAGATCGAGGAAGACCTCGCCCGCGTCCACGCCCATCGCATCGGCGATGCGTGCGAGCGCCCCGAGGGATGGCTCCTTGAGACCGCGTTCGACCTCCGAGAGGTGCGCCGGGCTCATTCCCGCGCGTCCCGCGGCGGCGCGGAGCGACAGGCCGGCGTCGTCGCGACGAGCACGGAGTGCCTCTCCGAGGACCGAACCGATCGACTGTTCGCTCTGAGCGGACATCTGCACGCTGACAGCGTATCGCGGTCGGGCCCGGCCTGCGGTGAGTCCGGTCGCCCTGTCGGCACCCTGCCGGTGACCGTCACCGGTTCCGGTCGCCGACGGCCCATCCCCCCGCCGTGGGTCCGCCGCAATCCGCGCGGTCACCCGGGCATGTGCGGCCGGGGTCATCCCATCGGCCCCGCACCCGGTGCTCCGGGGCACCCCTCTCGCCTGCCCGGTGCCCTGACCTACTTCTGAATCTGGTCGCGCACATCCCGCAGGAAGCGGCCCACGGGCGACTGGTACTCGCGGGGAGGGGGCGGGTGGTACCCACCGCGCTCGCGCCGCCGTGCACGGGGCTTCATCCAGTAGTGCTCCACGATCACCATCACGGCCACTGCGGCCACGGTGGACAGGAGCAGCGACAGCACCGCACCGGTCCTGAACACGTTGGGCACGATCAGGAGCGCGGGAAGCCACACGACCGCGAACACCAGCAGTCCGCGCCCGACCTTGCGCGTGAGGCGTGCCTGCCGTGCGTACGCGTCCGCGATGTCGGCGTCGGTTGCGGACTCTGGGTACTCGCGTTGGGCCATCACGGTCAGGGTAGGGCAGATGCCGTGTTCACGCGGGGGGACGCGCCGGCGGGCGCCTGCCGGCCTCGAGCGCCGCGCGCACCGCCGCGGTGAGCGGCGCGACATCCCCCGGGACGCGGGCCACCGCCATCGCACCCCGCCAGTCCATGTCCGCCCCGGCATCCAGGGGCGCGCCGTGCTCGTCGGTGACGATGGCCCCGGCCTCGCGCGCGATCAGCATGGCTGCCGCGATGTCCACCACGCGCCCGGGGCGGAGAACCGCAAGGCCATCGAGGCGGCCCAGTGCCACATGCGCGACCGCGAGGGCCAGGGAGCCGAGGCTCCGGATGCGGCTGGCGTGCCCCAGATGTTCCATCGCGGCCGCCAGCCGTCGCGGCGAGGCGCCCTCCACCACGGCCAGCCACAGACCGCGGTACTCGCGGGGGCGCATCGGCGCCCCATCCACCATCACGCCCTGACCACGCACGGCGACGATGGTCTCGCCGGTGCCGAGGTGGCGCAGCAGCCCCACGCGGGCATCCGACAGCCGCGGCCCGTCCGTCACCGCGATGGATACCGCGACTTCAGGCAGGCCCCGGCGCGCGTTCCGGCTGCCGTCAATCGGGTCAACGACCACCAGGGTCCCGCCTCCGCCGAATGAACGGTGCCCGACCTCCTCCGAGAGCACGTCGAACCGCAGTCCCTGCTCATGTGCCTGCTCGAGCACGGCGATGATCGCCGCCTCGGCGTCGCGGTCAATCACCAGCGTGGTGTCGCCGCCCTCACCCGGCCCCACCTCGGTGCCGCGCTCGTGGGCAGGTATCGCCGCCACGGCCGCGGCCGCGTGGTCGGCGGCCCGGGTGAGCACCTCCACCCAGACGGCGTCCGCCGGGTCAGTCGGCCAGCGGCTGGAAGGCAACGCCCGTGAGCAGTTTGGGGAAGAAATAGGTGGACTTCTGCGGCATGACGCCCCCCTCCTCGGCAACCTCCGCCACCTGCCCGGTAGGGATGGGCCGTACGATCAGGGCGGCGGCGGCGCCCCCCCCGCGTACCGTGTCCCATGCGTCGCGGGCATCCTTGGTGTAGGTAAGCAGGCCCTCATGTGCGAGGTGCGCCTGATCGCCGCCGAGCGCCGGCATCAGCAGGTCACGCTCGAGCACCGCGAGGTCGAGCCGCTCGGCGGCCGACGCACCCTCGCGCGCCGCGGTGAGCAGCAACGCGCGCCCGGGCAGCACCAGCCCCGCGGCCACCTTCCCGGCGGGTGCAGCGGCGAGCGCCGCCTCGAGCGCCTCCAGGGAGTTCTCCACCGGGGTCACATCCAGGTGCTCCTCGGCGCCCTCCGGCCACTCCGCCAGCACGCGGTGCGTCGGCAGCACGACCAGCCCGTCGTCGTCCAGCGACGTGAGACCCATGAGCACGAAGTCGTAGGGGCGCTCACCATCGGTGGCCTCCTCGGCGACGCGGCGCTCGTCGCGATAGGCGAGTGCGGTCTCGTAGCGGTGGTGGCCGTCGGCGATGAGGATCCACCGCCCGGCCAGCGCGTGCTCCACCGCGGCGATCCGGTCGGGGTCGTGAACCGTCCAGAGGCGGTGCACCGTTCCGTCGTCGTCCGTGATCACGGCGTCGGGCTCGCCCTGTGCCCCGGTGGCGGCCCACGCCTCACCGGCCGCGTCCGGGTAGAGCCCGAACACCGGCGAGAGCTGCACGGCCGTGGCGTTCATCAGCCGCAGCCGCTCCTCCTTGGGCCCCGCGTGCGTGCGCTCGTGCGGGCGTACCACACGGGTCCGGTAGGGCTCCGCCCCCACCACGGCCACGATGGTCCGCCGCGTCCGGTGGCTGCCGTCCGGGAGGTCGAACTCCTGCGTCCAGGCGATCATCACCGGCGCGTCGTGCCGTCTCAGCACACCCGTTGCCGTCCAGTCGGCGATGGTGGCGGCCACGGTGTCGTAGGGAAGCGACGGCAGGTCGATGCCGACGACGTTCCACGGGCTGCGCGACTGCAGCGCGTCCCGGTACTCCGGGCCGATCACGTCGTACGGAGGTGCCACGAGGGACTGCAGGTCCCCCGCCACGGCCGGGTCGAAAACGAGTGCGCGGAAGGGGCGCACGCGGGCCCCGCGGAAGTCGTCAGTCACGTGCGTGGACACTAGCGCCCCCACGCCACGGCCACCGGTCGGACCGCCCCCGCCGGGCGTCCGGCCCGCGGCTTAGCATGAGCCGTCCCGTGATCGAGGACCTCACACCGGAGCAGGCGGACGCCGTCACCCACGCGGCCGGCCCCCTGCTGGTGCTGGCCGGTGCCGGTGCCGGCAAGACCCGCGTGCTGTGCAACCGGCTCGCCTGGCTGATCAACGAGGGCGCCGAACCAAGCGAGGTCCTGGCGCTCACGTTCAGCGCCAAGGCCGCGGCCGAGTTGCGCGAGCGGGCCGAGGCGATGATCCCCGGCAGCCATGAGACGCTGCGGGTGACCACCTTCCACTCGTACGCGCTCGACCTGGTGCGCGCCCTCGGTACCGACCACGACCTCGCGCCGGTACTGCAGCCGGTGGGCACCGAGCAGCGCGTGCTGGTGCTGCTCGACCGCCTCGCCGACCTCGCACTGGCAGATCGCGGGAACGACCTGCGGTCCAACCCCGTGCAGGTGGTACGCGGGCTCGTCGAGCGCATGGACCGCTGCCGGGATGAGCGGGTGGATCCCGCGCGGTACGCGTCATGGGCGCAGGCCTCGCTCGACGGGGCCCGCAGCCGCCACGATGCCGCGGACGCCCGCCGCGAGGTGGAGTTCGCCCGGGTCTTCGGTCTGCATGACGAGTGGCTGGCGGGGCTCGGCATGGAGGACTTCGGTCGCCAGATCACCCGGGCCATTGATCTGCTGGCCGAGCACCCCGACCTGCTCGACATCGCACGGTCGCGGGCCCGGCACGTGCTGGTGGATGAGTTCCAGG
>SXQZ01000098.1 GCA_005792725.1 Actinomycetota bacterium | reverse complement strand
GGCATCTCCACCCAGAAACTGCACGCACGCGGCCCGATCGGCCTCGCCGACCTCACCACGGTGAAGTACCTGGTGACGGGCACCGGCCAGACCCGCTGACCCATGCGCATCGGCGTGATGGGCGGCAGCTTCGATCCGCCCCACGACGGGCACCTCGCCCTCGCGCGGGCCGCGGCGGTGCAGCTGGGCCTCGACCGCGTGCTCCTGGTGCCGGCCGGGACGCCGCCGCACAAGCCCACGGGCACCACCCTTCCGGCTCCGCGCCGTCTGGCCCTGGTGGCCGCGGCCACGGCCGGGGACCCGGTGCTCGAGGCGTGCGACCTCGAGGTCTCACGGCCGGGCGTGTCGTACACCGCCGACACGCTCGACGAGATCATGCGGCGCAATCCGGGCGCCGACCTGTGGTTCATCCTCGGCGCCGACCAGCTCGAGGGACTGCCCGGGTGGAGTCGCCCCGGGCACATCCTCTCCGTGGCGCGCCTCGCCGTGGCACGGCGCCCCGGGGCGGCCGATCCCGAGGCGGAGCCCGTCGGCGGCACGCTCGCCGCGGGACGCATCGACATTGTGGAGATGCCGGAGGTACCGATCTCATCCACCCTTGTGAGGGAGCGCCTCGCCCGTGGGGAGGATGTGTCCGATCTGGTGCCGGAGGCCGTCGCGCGCATCCTCGTCCGCGACGGCTCTCCTTGATGGCCGCCGGGGCCGGGACTAGCCTCAGCGGTGCTCGTTGACCAACAGGGGAGACCCCTCGGACACCAGGGAACTCGCGCTCGCCGCCGCAGCGATCGCCTATGACAAGAAGGCGGAGGACATCGTCCTTCTCGACATGCGCGGCGTGGTGGACTACACCGACCACCTGATCCTGTGCACGGGGCGCACCCCGCGGCAGACCAAGGCGATCTCCGAGGAACTGCGCCACCGGCTCAAGAACGATCTCCAGGTGGCGTCGTGCCGCGTGGAGGGCGCGAAGGAGGGCGACTGGGTCCTGCTGGACGCCGTCGACGTCGTGATCCACATCTTCACCCCGGAGGCGCGGGAGTTCTACCGGCTCGAGCGCCTCTGGCGCGAGGCGCCCCGGGAGCAGTTCGCACCCGCTCCGGCCTAGGGCCACTGCGGTCTATACTCCGCGCCGCACCCGGGGGATTAGCTCAGCTGGGAGAGCGCTACGCTGGCAGCGTAGAGGTCACCGGTTCGATCCCGGTATCCTCCACTGTGACGAAAGGCCCGCATGTGCGGGCCTTTCGCGTTCTGGGCCGGGGTTCTGCGCCCCGGGTCCACGCAGTCGGGCACGCGCCCCCCCGGCACCGACCCGCCCTACCTCACGGCGATGGCGAATGGCCGCTTCCGGACCTTCCCCTTCCGGGGGGTGATCATGAGGGTGCCCTTGCACAGCCCCCGGGCCCGCGGGCGGATCCGGTCCTGGGCGATGGTGCACACCGTGGGCGTCGTGACTCGGGCGCGGAGGGTCACCCCGGTCACCCCCGGTACTCCCAGAAGCCGGACCAAGTACCTCAGCGTCACGGTTCTGCCCTTCACGAGCGACGGGGGTGGTGGTGGAAGGGCGCCGGGGTCCGCAACGGCAACGGGAGCAGTGGTTGGCGTGACGGCGTTCGAGGCCCCAGAGGCCGCAGACGTGGCATGCCCGTCGGTCGCCGTTGCCGTGAACGTGTACGTGCTACCGGCCGTCAGGCCCGCGACGGTGCACGAGCCGGATGCACCCGTCACTGTGCACGACCGGGTGGGGTCCTCCACGGCCGTGATCGTGGAGGACGTCGGGGCCGGGCCGACTGCGGGCACGGTGACGGTGGCGGTCGCCGAGCCCACGCCGGCGACCGCGCTCGGGGTGCGGGGTGCGGGCATCCAGTACGCGAGGGTGAGGCCCTGCCAGGAGGAGCCGTCCCCGAAGCCGGCCGCCGATGACAAGCGATACCCGAGGGTGGGTGGGTTCGGGAAGGCGTCCATGCCGACCGCGGGTGCGTTCCCGCCGAAGACAATCCGGGTGAGGCTGCTCGCGCCGCGGAACGCCGCGGGCCCGATCGTGGTGACGCTGCCGGGAATGGTGATGCTGGTGAGGCTGGTGGCGCTGTGGAACGCGAAGCCCCCGATCGTGGTGACGCTGTCCGGAATCGTGATGCGGGTGAGGCCGGACGCGCCCTGGAACGCGCCGATCCCGATCGACGGGAGTTGGCTGCCGGGTGCGAAGGTGACCTCGGTGAGCCCCGTTGCGCTCATGAACGCGTAGAGCCCGATCGAGGTGACGCTGCTCGGGATCGTGACGCTGGTGAGCCCCGGGACGTTCCCGAACGCCAGGGCACCGATCGCCGTGACGCCCTCCGGGATCGCGACCGATCCCACGCAGCCCGCGTGCCCGTTCACCGTGTGCGTCGTGATGTTGACCGAGACGGTTCCCGCCACCGAGCAGTTCACGTCGCCCAGGGCGGCCGCGTGCCCCACGGCGAACAGCGCAAGCAGGGAGGACAACCAGACGATACCGTGGGACGACCGCGGGGAGGTCATGGGGAAGGCTGGTCTTTCCACCTCGGAGGGCGTGAAGGGCATGGCGATCTCCTGTGAACGCGCAGACGACGACCGTGCGAGCGGCCTGCCTGCGCGGGGAGGGCGTCAACCATCCCGTCCCGCCCTGATGCATACCAGAGTCCCGGATGCGCATACCGCTCATCCGGTCGCTCATCCGCTCACAGCCGGTCCCCGTCGCTGACGATGACACAGGGGACGAGCGCGATGGCAATCATCACGCCGATGGCCGGGGTACCCCCGGGCCTGCCACGCCCAGCATTCCCGTGGCCGGATTTCCTCCCGTCCGTCCGGCGGCGCCTGGAGTCAGGCGCCCAGCCGGGGGACGCTCTCCCGTGGGCAATGCAACGTTTCTGTGAACGGGGCGTGCGGGTGGCGGTGGGCGCGGGAGGATACGGCACACGGTGAAAACGGCAGGAAGGTCCGGGCTTGCGATGCAGCGGCAGTCGGACATCCATCAGTTCGCGCACCCTGCTGAGGAGGAGCGCGACTGGTTGAGCGCCGTGCTCCGGGGGCAGGCAGGCCTGGTGGAGCATTTCATCGGGAGTGGGGCGGACTCGGCGTGGTGGGATGCCGCGCTGCACACACTGGTCACGCTCTCCGCCAGCCGGATCGGGTTCGTCGGGTGCATCGGGCATGACCCGGGCGCACCCCCGGGCGTCCGCCCGGTGGCCGTGACCGGGATCGCATGGATGGAATGGTCGCGTCAGGTCTGCGACCGCTTCGCCACGGATGGGCTGGGCGTCGGGAGGGTCACGTCGGGGATCGGTGCCCATATCGCCACCGGGGAGATGGTGCTGAACGGCGATCCGTACGGGGATCCCCGCCGCTGGGGTCTGCCCCGGGGGCACCCGCCCCTGGAGTCGTACATGGGCATTCCCCTGCGCGACGGGCCGGAGGTGATCGGGCTCGTGGGCCTCGCCAACCGCCCCGGCGGATACCGGGAGTCGGTGGAGGATGACCTGCGACCAGTGCTGGCCATCATCGCGATGGTCGCCGGCCGTGCGTTGGCTGAGCGCAGGGCCTCGGAGGCCACGGCGACGTCGACCCGGTTGGGCAGCGTGGTCGCCGCTCTCACCCGCGCCGAGCGCGAGCGGCAGGGCATTGATGAGGGCGTGCATCACATCCTCACGGCCGGCCCGCTCGCGGACGCCGAGCGGGCGGTGGCCGCGGTCGTGACCGAACTCGACCCGGCCCTGCGCGTCAGCGTGATGCCGTGCGACCCGGATGACCCGGCGCAGCTGCGCCCGGTGGCGGGGCAATGCCCCGTGGTCGCGCGCTCGGACTGCATGGCCCTGGGACGACGATGCCTGCACGTGAGCCTCCCGGGCATTCGCCCCGACCCTTGTCCGTACGCCGACCCGCTGGATGCGATGACCATCTGCTGCCCGGTCGCGACGGACGATGTCCAGCGCGGTATCGTCATGGTCCATTCCCGGGACGTCACCGAGGAGGGGCCCGCCCGTGCCGAGAGCATCGGTCTGGCGGTGACCCGGCTGGCCGATGCACTCGCGGAGGTCGCGCTGCGTGAGGCCAGCATCTCGCGGGCCATGCACGACCCGCTCACGGGGCTCCTGAACCGCACCGCGCTGCTCGAGGCGGCGGAGCAGCGGCTTGCGCGCATCCACCCGTCGGCGCGGCCCTTCGGGCTGCTGGTCGTTGACCTCGACGACTTCAAGGAGGTCAACGACCAGCTCGGGCACGCGGTGGGTGATGAGGCCCTGGTGGCCGTGGCATCGGCCCTCGCGGGCGCCGTGCGCGGCACCGACCTCATCGCCCGGATCGGGGGCGATGAGTTCGTGGTGCTGCTCGACTCCGCTGACCCCGGTGTCATGCGTGCGGCCGCGGACCGCCTGGTTGATGTGGTCTCGGTCGTGACGCCTGCCGCCGGCCCCGGGATGTCGGCGTCGGTGGGCGGCATGCTCGTGGGGTGGGGCGACGCGACGTGGGACGAGATGTACCAGCGGGCCGACATGCTGCTCTACCGGGCGAAGGCAGCCGGGAAGGGCGTGGCGGTCATCGGCCCCCTGCTCGGGACGCCCGACCTGACCTGACGTCCCCCGCCGCTCTCACGTTGTGCCTCCGGCGTGACCACCGACGTCGTCGCGCCCGGCGTCTGGGGCGTGGGGGGGTCCCGTGTCCGTGGACTGCCGGGCACAGCGCTGGCCCTTGGGGGCGCGACCACCGGTCACGCCGACCGGCGGTTGTGGGCGCCTGGGTTGTGGTTGCAAAAACGTTCCCGAATGACCGTCGACGAGCCCTTCTGGAATGTGCCCAACGTCCAACTCGTGCTGCAGTAGGTGAGTCATCACCGCCTTTGATTGGCACGACGTGCGGGTCCTCGCGGGCACGCTCCGTCAGGTGGGCCATCCCGCGGCTGACCGGACAGCGATCAGTCGCGTCTACTACGCGGCGTTCCATACCGCGCGGACATGGCTCGCCGTGCGGGGCGAGCTGACGACCGGGTGGTCGGGCCATGGCGCCGTGTGGGGTCGATTCAGGGATCTCGCGGGGACGTCGTCGGATGTGCACCGCTCCACGTACCGCGTCATCACCACGGCGGGCATCAGCCTTCATGAGCGCCGGAAGGATGCCGACTATCACGAGGTCACCATCGGCTCCGCGGATGTGGCGCTCGCGTTCGCGCTCTGCGATCAGGTGATCGAGGCGGTGGCCTCGCTGCCGTCGGTGGACCGCGGCTCCGGCTCCGCGCCCCACGTGACGCCTCGGCTCAGAGCCAGTCGCGGCGCCGGAAGATGCCGTACAGGGCGAGCGCGATGGCGACCATGAGGCCGAGGGCCCACAGGTAGCCGTACTCCCACTGCAGTTCGGGCATGTGCCGGAAGTTCATCCCATAGACGGTCCCGACGACGGTGGGGGCGAAGATGATGGCGGCCCAGGCGGAGATGCGCTTGATCTCGCCGTCCTGCTGGTGGGACCGCTCGCTCATGGCCTTGGTCTCGAGGGCCAGATTGACGTGCAGGATGTGCTCGAGCAGCTGGCGGAAGCCGTCGGCCTGCTCGAGGAGCCGGATGACGTGGTCCTGGACGTCGCGCAGGTAGCGCTGTTCGTCATCGTTCGCGGCATGGGCGTCCATGAGGGTGGTGGTGATCGGCAGCAGCGGCTTGAGCGCTCGCTGGAAGCCGATGACCTCACGGACGAGTTCGTACGTACGCCGCAGCGTGTCCCCGCCGTCCGCGAAGAGGGCGTCCTCGATCTCGTCGATGTCGTCCTCGATCCCGGCGGCCACCGGGAGGTAGTCATCCACCACGAGGTCCAGGATCGCGTGCAGCACCACTCCGGGGCCAATCTGCAGGAGGTCCGGGCGCGCCTCGAGATCGTGGCGGATGCCGGCAAGATCGGGGTGGGAGCCATGACGGACGGTGATGATGAACCCGGGACCGGTGAACACATGCAGTTCACCGAACGACACCGTCTCGTCCTCGACGGAGTACAGCGCGGGGCGGAGCACCACGAACACGCGATCGCCGTACCGGTCCAACTTGGAGCGCTGGTGGGCGTGCAGGGCGTCCTCGGCGGCCAGCGGGTGCAGCCCGAATGCCTCAGCGACCTCGTCGAGCTCCGCCTGTGACGGGTCGGCCAGGTCAACCCACACCAGGCCGCCCGGTACCGCTGTCCCCCGCGCCAGCGCCTCGAACCCGGGGTCGGGAGGCGCGTGGGGTACGCCGTCGACGTACGTGGCCGATGCGGTGATCACGCCGGGACCGTACCGACGGCCCCGGCGCCGACCCTATCCGGCGCCGTGCACCACGCCGTCATCGTGCTCCGGCAGCGCGCGGGTGAGGAGCAGGGCGCAGGCGACCGCCGCCACTAGGAAGATGGCGGCGGACCACCAGAACGCCACCTGGTAGCCATGAACCGCGGCCTGTGCATGCGCCGCCGGGGTGTCGGGGTCCGCGGCCCCCGTGAGGAACGAGGCCACGCCCGTGGCGAAGACGGTGCTGAGCAGCGCGGTTCCGATGGAGCCCCCGACCTGCTGGGTGGTGTTGACCATGGCCGACGCCACGCCCGCGTCCCGCGGGCCGACCCCCATCGTCCCGACCTCGAACGCGATGGCGAACACGAGGCCCAGACCGAGCCCCGTCACCAAAAGGCCCGGCAGCACGTGGGTGGCATAGGCGGTGTCCACCCCGATCTGGGTGAAGAGCACCATGCCGACGGCGCCGAGGAACAGGCCGGCGGCGGTGGGGATGCGCGCCCCGATGCGCGGCAGGAGGATCGCGGTCGAGGTGGTCGCCGTCAACATGATCGCGCCGATCATGGGCAGGAAGGCCACGCCCGTCGCGATGGGGGAGTACCCGAGGGTCGTCTGGAGGTAGTACGTGAGGAAGAGGAAGACGCCGAACAGCGCCATCGAGGCCAGGGTCAGGCCCAGATACGAGCCGCCGCGGTTGCGGTCAAGGACGACGCGCATCGGCAGGAGCGGGTGCGCAACCGCCCGCTCGATGAGCACGAAGATGACCAGCAGAACGGCCGCCGCAACGAGCAGCCCAATGGTGAGCCCGGCGGTCCAGCCGCCGGTCTGGGCATTCGCGAAGCCGTACACCAGGGCGAGGAGGCCGAGCACGGACGTGATGGTCCCGGGCAGGTCGAGGTGGGCATCGCCGCGCCGCGAGTGCACCAGCAGGACGACCGCGCCGATGGCGGCGGGGATGGCAAGGATCAGGTTCACCCACAGGCACCAGCGCCACGAGAGGTACTCGGTGAGGACCCCGCCGAGCAGCAGGCCCAGGGCACCTCCGCCCCCGGCGATGGCCCCATAGATGCCGAATGCCTTGCCACGCTCGCCCGGGTCGGTGAAGGTGGTGGTCAAGAGCGACAGGGCGGCCGGCGCGAGGAGCGCCCCGAAGACGCCCTGCAGCGTGCGCGCCGTCACGAGCACGGTGAAGTCCTGCGCGAGGCCGCCCAGGGCTGACGCCGCGGCGAACCCGATGAGCCCTCCCGTGAACACCCACTTGCGCCCGAGGAGGTCGCTGAGCCGCCCGCCGAAGAGCAGCAGGGACCCGAAGGCCAGCGCATAGGCGGTGATGATCCACTGCCTCAGGTCGTCGCTGAACCCGAGATCCGCCTGAGCGGACGGCAGCGCAATGTTCACGATGGTGGCGTCCAGCACCACCATGAGCTGTGCGAGTCCCAGGATGGCGAGGATGGCCCAGCGGCGCGGGTGATGCGGGTTGTCATGCGTCCGGGCGGCGATACTCGTCACGGGTGGCGGTCCTCGCGGGTCATGGGTGCGCCGGAGTGCGAGCGCGGTTCGGCACCGTAGTCGGTCCGGTCGGCACCGCACCGGCACAACGGCACGACCGGGCACATCGTCGCGGGGTACCCGGGGGCGGTGGCACAGCCCTCGTTCCCGCCCCGGATCGTGGACGCGGTGGCCCATCGGTGGGGGGCCGGAAACGGCGACGGGCCCCTCGATGAGGGGCCCGTCGGTACATCCTCTGCGGACGCCTCGCGGCGTCCGTGGCTCAGACGGCCTGGACCTGCTGCGCCTGCGGACCCTTGGGGCCCTCACCGGCGACGAAGCTCACGCGCTGTCCCTCATCGAGGGTGCGGTAGCCCGAACCCTGAATCTCGGAGAAGTGCACGAACAGATCCTTGCCCCCGTCCTCCGGGGTGAAGAAGCCGAAGCCCTTCTCGGCGTTGAACCACTTGACGACGCCTTCCGGCACGTTTTCCACCTTGTTCGGCGAGGCTTGCCACTGCTCGT
>SXQZ01000097.1 GCA_005792725.1 Actinomycetota bacterium | reverse complement strand
CCCATCCCCTAGAGGGAGTAAGGATCCAGGGAGACCACCTGGTTGATAGGCGGGAAGTGGAAGCGCAGCAATGCGTGGAGCTAACCCGTACTAATTCTCCGAGGGCTTGAATTTACATCTACGCCGCTGTGCAGTCTTGAGGGTTCACCCTCACATTTTCCCGGTGGTCAGGGCGAGCGGGAAACACCTCTTCCCATTCCGAACAGAGCAGTTAAGCCGCTCCGCGCCGATGGTACTCCGGACTCACGTCCGCGGGAGAGTAGGTCGCTGCCGGGATTCATCATGCGAAGGGCCGCCGAGAGGCGGCCCTTCGGCGTTCCGTGGCCCGCCGGCCTCCGTTCATGTTCGAGCGGCGTCTACGGGGCCACCGGGACCGGGAGGGGGAGAGCCGCCCGCGGTGGGTGCGGATTACGGCAACGCGCACACGACGTAGGCCGTCGCCGTGATGCCGACTGATGTGGCGTTGTAGACGAACACATTCCAGCCCGTGGCCGTACGTGCTGATCGTGAGGCCTGGGCAATGCTGGAGAAGTACCCACCGCCGGTGGGGAGGTTGTCCCGACGGTGGGGGACGCCGGGTCGGGGACGGTAAGGTGGCAGCCATGGGTTCGTCCGTGCCGCCAGCGCACGTCCTCGTGAGGCTGGGTGCCCGGTGTCGGTCCGGAGGGCCCGCCCGTGGCGGGGGAACGTCGTGACTGGTCGAGGGGCCGGCGTCGAGGCCCGTGGTTGCGCGCGGTCCGACTCGGTGGCGTCTTCCATCCTCCCGGGGGCGGCAGGGTCGGGCGCACCTTGGGGCCCATGGGCATCCCGCGCCCGTGGTCGAGCAGGTTTAGCCGGGTCCATCGGCGAGATGGCGGCGGGACCGGGTGCGGGCGGGCCGAGGACGGGCGGGGATGATGCCGTGGCCAGCCGCTGAGCGCGTGTCAGCACATGTGAATCGGTGGGATGCGGGGCGCGGGGCGGTTCGCGCCCGGCTGCCCTCGCTTGACGCCGAGGCGTACCTGAACACCGGGGGAGCAGGACCATTGCCCGACGTCGCCGGGGAGGCGATGCGCGGGATGGTGGATCTGCAGGTGGGGCGGGGGCGTATGAGCGCGGCGGCCGTGGACGTGGGGCGGGAGCGCCAGCGCCGGCTACGGGAGGCGATCGGTGGGGTCGTGGGCCGCCCGGGCGGCGAGGTGGCGATCGCGCAGAGTTCGACGCATGCGATGAACGCGGTCATCTGGGGGCTCGGGTTCGGGCCCGGGGACGGGATCGTGACGACCGGGATGGAGCATCCCGGCCTGGTGGTCCCCCTGGCGATGGCGGCGGCCCGGAGCGGGGCACGGCTGGCGGTGGTGGACGTCGGCGACGGATCCGGGGCCCTCGAGGACGTGATCGGTGCTGCGTGCGATGAGCGCACGCGGCTGGTCGCCGTTTCGCATGTGTCATGGCTCACGGGCGCGGTGCTGGACGTCGCGGGGGCGGCCCGCGCGGCGCGGTCAGTGGGTGCAGTGACGCTGGTGGACGGTGCCCAGGGGGCCGGGGCAGTGGCGGTGGACGTCGCAGGGTGGGGCATTGATGCCTACGCCATGCCGGCCCAGAAGTGGCTGCTCGGCCCCGAGGGGCTGGGCGCGCTCTGGATCCATCCCGACATGGTGGAGCGGATCGGGGTGACCGTATCGGGGTTCGAGACGGGGGACGAGCACGGGTGGGATGGGTCGCTGCGCATGCACCCGGATGCCCGGCGCTTCGAGGCGTCGACCTTCCCCGAGATCCTCATCGCGGGATGGACGGCGTCGCTTGGGTGGCTCGAGGGGCTGGGGTGGTCGCGGATCCAACGGGACACGGTTCGGGCGGCCGCCGCGTGCCGCGAAGCACTGGCGGGGGTGCCCGGAGTGCGGGTGGACCCGCCGCTGCGAGCGGAATCCGGGCTGGTGGCGTTTTCGGTCCCCGGGCGGGTGCCCGAGGACGTCGCCGCGCACCTGGCGGCCCGCGGGGTGATCGTGCGGCCGCTCCCACCGCCCGGGGGGCTGCGCGCGTCGTGCGGCTTCTTCACGAACGCAGGGGATATCGACCGTCTCGCGGAGGGCTTGGCCGAACTCCCCGCGTGTTAGCCTGCCCGGCCGTGAGCCAGCAGTTCGTGATCCAGGGCGGGCACGCGCTGGCCGGCACGGTTACCCCGACGGGGAACAAGAACGCCGCCCTGCCGATCCTCGCCGCGACCCTTCTCACCGACGAGGAGGTCGTTCTCGAGAACGTCCCGGACATCCTGGACGTGCACGCGATGCTGGCCATCCTCGACGACCTCGGGGTCTCGGTGCGTGAGGAGCCGGACGGGGCGTTGGCCTTCCGCGCCGACACCATCCGCGGGACCGTGCTGGATCCGGACCTCTGCCGTCGCATCCGGGCCTCGGTGCTGTTCGCGGGGCCGCTGCTGGCCCGGGCGGGTTCGGTGACCCTGCCCCTGCCCGGCGGCGACTTCATCGGGCGCCGGCGGATTGATACCCACCTGATCGCGTTCCGGGCGCTCGGGGCGACGATCGACACGCCCGACCGGGCCTACGCGATGTCGCACGCCGGCCTCCACGGGGCGGAGATCTTCCTCGACGAGGCATCCGTGACCGCGACGGAGAACGTGGTGATGGCGGCCGTACTCGCGAATGGCCGCACCACGATCCTCAACGCCGCATGCGAGCCGCACGTCCAGGACCTCGCGAACTTCCTCGTGGCGCTGGGCGCGCAGATTGACGGCATCGGCACCAACCGCATCGTCATCGATGGGGTGGAGCGTCTGCATGGCGGCCGGTTCCGGATCGGTCCCGATTACATCGAGATCGCCTCCTTCATCGGGCTCGCGGCCATCACGGGGTCCGACCTGGTGGTCTCCGAGGCGCGTCCGGATGATCTGCGGATGATCCTCCTCGGCTTCGGGCGGCTCGGTATCCACGTGGAGTGGTTGGACGGCGGTGCGCTGCGCGTGCCCCCGGACCAGTCCCTCGAGGTCGTGCAGGACGAGGGGCGGGCGATCCCGAAGATTGATGACGGCCCATGGCCCGCATTCCCCGCGGACCTCACGTCCATTGCCACGGCCGTTGCCACTCAGGCGCGGGGCGAGGTCATGATCTTCGAGAAGATGTTCGAGAACCGCCTGTTCTTCGTTGACAAGCTCGTCGCCATGGGCGCGCGCATCATCCTGTGTGATCCGCACCGGGTGGTGGTGAGCGGCCCGGCCCAGTTGTACGGCGAGCGCGTGGACAGCCCCGACATCCGGGCGGGTATGGCGATGCTCATCGCCGGGCTCGCGGCGAAGGGGACGACCACCATCGGCAACATCGGCCAGATCGACCGCGGATATGAACGCATTGACGAGCGCCTGCGCACCCTTGGCGCCCGGATCGAGAGGGTGGACGACTAGGCCATGACCGATCCCGTGCCCCTTCCGGCCGGCGTCCGCGACGTTCTGCCGGTCGAGGCGGCGGAACTCCGGTCTCTCGGCGACGCGCTTGCCCGGGCATTTTCGTCGTTCGGCTACCGCGAGGTCATGACCCCGCTCATCGAACTGGCCGACGTGCTCGATCGCGCCGAGGACGAGGGCGTGGGCCGCGCGTACCGGCTGTTCGATGACGAGGGCCGGGTGCTCGTACTGCGCCCCGACCTCACGATCCCCATTGCCCGGCTCGTTGCCACGCGCATGGCTGACCACCCCGATCCGGTGAGGGTCTCGTACAACGCCCGGGCCGTCCGGCCACCGGCCCCCGGCAAGATCGAGGGCGCCGAGCAGCGCCAGGCCGGGATCGAACTGGTCGGGGTGGACGGGCCGGAGGCGGATGGCGAGGTGATCGCGGCGCTGTCGCGTGCGCTGACCGCCGCCGGCATCCCGGATGCCCGGATCGCGGTGGGTTCCGTGGCGGTGGTGTCGGCCGTGATCGACGGTGCCGGGGCCGTCGGGAGCACCCGGGATGCGCTCTGGGCGGCCCTGCGGGGGCGCAGCGTGGTGGACTGGCGCGCCGCGGCGGGGGGCCTGGCGGAGGCGCCGGCCGCGGGCACGGTGATCGCGGACCTCCCGACCCTCCGGGGTGGGGTGGAGGTATTGGATCGCATCGCCACGGCCGTGCCGTGCGCGGCTGCCGAGTGCGATCGCCTGCACGCGGTCGTGGAGGTCGCCCGGGCGCACGGCGTTCCGGCCCCGATGGTGGACATGGGCGTCGTGCGCGACTGGTCCTATTACTCCGGGGTGGTCATCGAGGCCTACGCCCCGGGCGCAATGGCGCCCGTCGCAATGGGTGGCAGGTATGACGGCCTCGGTGCGCGGTTCGGGCGCGCACGACCCGCGGTCGGAGTGGCCGTCGCGCTCGACCTTCTCCATCACGCCGTCGGGCGCGGGGCGGAGCAGGCGGACACGGGTGTGGTGCTGGTAGGTGGCTGCGATGCCTTCATCGCCGAGGCCAGCGACCTTCGTGCCCGCGGCGTGGATGTCGTGGGGGTCCCCGTGGGGTATGCCGAGGCCGATGCCCTCGCCCTCGCGGACGGGCGACGCCTCGTCGTGCGCCGCGACGGGGAGGAGTGGGTCATCGGCGATGTCATTTCGGGCGCCGCGTCACGGACGCCGGACCTCGGGAGCGGGCCATGGACTTGAGGATCTGCGTTCCGCTGGGCGCCCTGTTCCCAGACGCCCTCGCCGTCATGGACGCCGTGGGTCTGCCGGTGGCTCCCCTGCGTGAGGCGGGTCGGCGGCTGGTCGTCGCCGTCCCCGGAGGGCCGACCTACATCACGACCCGTCCGAGTGACGTGCCCACCTATGTCGAGAGCGGCGCCGCCGACCTCGGCATCGTCGGGCGCGACGTCCTGCTGGAGAGCCAGCCCGATGTGTACGAGCTCGCCGACCTCGGGTTCGGCGGGTGCCGGATGGCATGGTGCACGCCGGAGGGTGACGACCCCACGACCGGTGCCATCGCGCGCTTCGGCGTGGTGCGGGTGGCGACGAAGTACGTCAACTGTGCGGAACGCTTCTTCGAGGGAACGGGGCGGAAGGCCGAGATCGTGAAGGTAAACGGCTCGGTCGAACTGGCGCCCCTTGAGCTACATATCGAAAATAACGGGCATGTTTTTTAT
>SXQZ01000096.1 GCA_005792725.1 Actinomycetota bacterium | reverse complement strand
TGCGCGGTGCCGATCACCGATCCGGCCTCGGTCATCTGCTGGTCGGCATCGGCGCGGGCGATTCCGAAGTCGGCCACCCGCAGGCGGCCGTCCTCGCCCACCATCACGTTCTGCGGCTTGATGTCGCGGTGGATGATCCCGGCTGCGTGCGCCGCGGACAGGGCCGAGAGGATCTGCAGGGCATTGTCGACCGCCACGGCGGGGTCGAGGGCCCCCTGATCGCGGATGACGTTCTTGAGGTCGGGCCCTGACAGGTACTCCATGACGATGTAGTAGGTGCCCTCGGCCTCACCGCGGTCGTAGACGGCGACGATGTTCGGGTGGTTCAGCCCGGCGGCGGCCGATGCCTCGCGCCGGAAGCGCTCGACGAAGGCCTGGTCGGCGGCGAAGCGGCTGGCCAGGATCTTGACCGCCACCTCCCGGTCGAGCACGGTGTCGTAGGCCACGTACACCGCCGCCATGCCACCGCTGCCGATCTGGTGGCCGAGCTCGTAGCGCTCGCCCAGTTCGGTTCCGGGTCCGATGGTCATCCGCGGGGCTCTCCCTGCACGGGATCAATGGATAGCACGGTGCGCATGACCTCGCCGGCGATGGGGGCCGCCTCGGTGCCGCCGGTGCCCGAGGTGTCCTCGATCACCACGGCCACGGCGACCTCCGGGTTGCCGGCGGGTGCGTACCCGATGAACCACGCCTGGTTGCGGTTGGGATCACCGGTCTCCGCGGTACCGGTCTTGCCCGCGCCCGACAGCCCGGCCAGCCCTGAGCGCGTACCCGTTCCCTCCGACACCACGTTCTGCATCATGCGCCCGACCTCGGATGCGACATAGGCGCTCGCCACCGAGTCGATCTCCTCCGGGTGCTGCTGCTTCACCACCACGCCGTCGCGGGTGATGGCCCGGCGCACGAGGTAGGGCCGCATCATGCGGCCGCCGTTCGCGACGGCACCCGCGACCATGGCCATCTGCAGTGGGGTCACCTGGAGATTCTCCTGTCCGATCGCGATTCGCGCGGAGTCCTCATCGCGCTGGTCATTGGGAAGGATCTTCCCGGCACGGTACCTGCCCGAGACCGCAACCTCACCACGGGGCAGGTCGATCTCGGTCGGGCGCGCGAATCCGAAGCGGTTCATGACGCGCCCGAGCTTGACCCCGCCGAGTTGGTCACCGATCTGGGCGAATGTCGTGTTGATGGAGAACGTCAGGGCGTCCGTGAGGTTGTGGAGGCCGTACTTCGTCTTGCCGGAGTTGTAGATGGACTTTCCATCCACCACGTATACGCCCTTGTCGTCGAACGTGGACCCCGGGGACCAGGTGCCGCTGTCGAGGGCGGCCGTGGCCGTGACGACCTTGAAGGTCGACCCCGGCGGATAGAGGCCTCCGGTACCCCGGTTGAGGAGCGGCGCGCCCTCCTGGGTGCGGATCGAGGCGAAGTCGCTGGCCACCTGATTGAGGTCGAACCCGGGGGATGATGCCAGCGCGAGCACCTCGCCGGTTGCGGGCTGGATCGCGACCACGGCTCCCCGGCGGCCTGCGAGCAGCGCCTCGGCGGTCTTCTGCACGCGGGTATCGAGGGTCAGCCGGATGTCCGCGCCGTCCTTGGTCTCCTGCCGCAGCCGGTCGAGGATGGCCCCGGTGCCGTAACTGCCCGCGAGGTACCGGTTGTAGTGCTGCTCGAGGCCCGTGGCGCCCTGGGCGGGGGTGGCATACCCCACCACCTGTGCCGCCAGGGAGCCCTGCGGGTAGTAGCGGCGGTAGTACTTCGTGCCCTTCTCCCGGTAGGCGATGCTCTCCGCGAGGATCACCTTGTCGGCCGAGATGATCCGCCCTCGGTCGACAAGGCGCTGCTTCGCCAGGTGGTACGGGTTGTCGGCCCGCTCGTCCAGATCGCCCGCGGCGATGACCTGCCAGTACCCGAGCATGAGCACCAGCACGGCGAAGCCCGCCGCCAGGGCCAGATAAAGGGTGCGGATCGACCGGTTCACGTGGCCCGGACCCCGTGGACGGCTTCCACCAGGCCCTGCCGTGACCGGTTGCTCATGACCAGGAGGATCGCGGCGATCCCGAAGTTCACGACCACGCTCGAACCACCGTACGACATGAACGGCAGGGTCACGCCGGTGAGGGGCACCAGGCGCACGACGCCGCCGATGATGATGAAGGCCTGAAGGCCCACCACCGCCGTGAGGCCCCCGGCGAGCAGCTTCGAGAAGCCGTCGCGTGCCGCCGTGGCGATCGCGAACCCGCGTGCCATCAGGAGGACGTAGAGCAGCATGATCCCGATGGCGCCCATGTAGCCGAGATCATTGGAGACCGCACTAAAGATGAAGTCGGTCTCGAGCGCGGGGATGCGGGGCGTGCCGTCCTCCGTCACCAGCAGGGCCCGCCCGAAGCCCGGGCCCACCACCCCTCCGTCCGCGAGGGCATATAGGGATTGCACCATCTGGTAGCCGGAGCCCTGCACGTCGTCGAACGGATGCAGCCACGACGTCACGCGCGCGCCGATGCGCGGCACGGCGGCCCAGATGAACAGTGAGCCCGCCCCGAAGAGGCCGACGCCCAGCCCCACGTACAGGGCGCGGCCGGTCGCCAGGTAGAGCATGGCGAGGAAGACGCCGAAGAACAGCAGGGCGGTGCCGAAGTCGTTCAGTACCACCACGGCGGCCAGCGCCGCGCCCCAGAACACGATGATCGGCGCAAGGTGCCGTGGAGCGGGCAGGTTCAGGCCCAGGCGGCGCTGGGTGGGGATGGCCAGCACCTCGCGCTTCTCGCGCAGGTACCCCGCGAGGAAGATGACCATCAGCACCTTCGCCAACTCGCCCAGCTGCACCCGCTGCCCACCACCGATGGTGATCCACAGCCGGGCCCCGTTCACCTCGGTGCCGAACACCATCGTCGCCACCAGCAGCAGCACCGCGGTGAGCCCGATCACGTACCGGTACCGCTCGAGCACACGATGGTCGGGCAGGAACACGATGACCGCGCAGAACACGATGCCGCCCAGGGTCACCCAGATGGCCTGATCGCCCGCCAGACCGGGGTCGATGCGGTACAGCATCGCCAGCCCGATCCCGGTGAGCGCCGCCATGATGGGCACCAGATAGGGATCGGACAGCGGTGCCCGCAGGCGCAGTACCGCGTGCATGACGACGAACACCATGACCACGCCGAGCGCCGTCTGCCAGGGGCCGGCCTGCAGCGCATCGGCGCGCGCCGATGCCCCCGCCGCGAGGCCGAGCATCCCCAGCAGGAGCGCGGGGACGAGGAAGCCCAGTTCGCGCGCGCGCAGGCTCACCCCCGGCTCCCGGCTCCGGGTACCTTCCAGTGCTGCGGCATGCCGTGGCGCCAGATGAGCCGGGTGGCCAGCGCCGTGGCCTCGCCCTCGCCCTGGATGCCCTGATCGAGGGCGCTCGCGTCATCGGCCTGCACCACCGCGGCGGGCACGCCCAGCGGCCGGCCGTCGTCCATCAGGGGGATGCCGAGCGGCGAGTAGGGCAGCCCGGCGTACAGCCGCACCTGGCCGGCATCGTCGGCGCGCACGACGTGCGAGCGGGATGCCGCCCAGGCCGTGGCACCCACGATGATCCCCGCGATCACCAGCGCGGCGGCACCCGCAATGAGGATGCGCGACCGGGTGGTGGGAACGCGCTCGAGTACCCGCCCGGGGTCCGGTGCGCGTGCGGTGCGCGCCCCGGGCTCCACCATGGGGCGCGGCAGTGTGGCCACGCGCGGGGTCGCCGGCACGAACCCGACGGGTTCCGGCACGGTGGCCGCATCTCCCTCACCCAGACGGGCCAGGACCACGGTCGCGTTGTCCTCGCCCCCCGACTCATCGGCGGCGGCCAGCAGGGCGACGGCGGCGTCGGACAGTGACGCCCCATCGGCCAGCGCCTGACGGATCCCGGCATCGCCGATGGCCGCGGACACGCCGTCGGTGCACAGCAGCACCACGTCACCGGGTTGCACCCCCACCTGGACGGCGTCGGCACTCACCCGGTCCGATGCCCCGAGCGCGCGCGTGATGACGTTGCGCTGGGGGTGGCGATCGGCCTGGTCCTCGGTGAGGGCGCCGCCCCGGACCAGCTCGGCCACCACGGAGTGATCGTCGGTGAGGCGCTGCAGGTCGCCGTCGCGCACCAGGTACGCCCGTGAGTCGCCCACATGCACGACGTACAACCGGTCGCCATCGCCCAGCAGGCACGCGGTCACGGTGGTGCCCATCCCCGTGCGCCGCGGGTCACCCGCGGACGCGCGCCGGATGTCGCCATTCGCCTTTTCCACGGCGCGGCGCAGGTCACCGGGGCGCGCGCGCGCGCTGAGTCCCTCGAGCGCGGTGATGGCGATACCCGCCGCGACCTCGCCGGCCCGGGCCCCCCCCATGCCGTCGGCCACGGCGATCACCGGTGGGCGTACGAGATGGCGGTCCTCGTTGTGGCCGCGCACGCGGCCCACATCCGTGCCCCGCGCCAGCTCGACCCATGCGAGGCGCGGTGTCATGCCGCTGCCGCCGCCTCCCGGGTGACGGCATCAACCCGCGCCAGTACCACCGTGATGTTGTCCGGACCGCCCGCGGCGTTGGCCCGGTGCACCAGGGCGTCCGCGGCGGCCTCCAGGGTGGCGGCACCCTCGACCGCATCGAGGATGTCCGCGTCGGGCACGGGCCCGGACAGGCCGTCGGTGCACAGCAGCACCACGTCGCCCGGCTCCAGGTCCACGCGCAGGGCATCGATGGCGACGTCGGCGTCAACGCCCAGGGCCCGCGTGATCACGTGCCGGGCCGGATGGCTCCCGGCGGCATCGGGTGCGAGCGTGCCGCGGCGCACCATCTCGGCCACCACCGAGTGGTCCTCGGTCACCTGGATGATCCGGCCATCGCGGATCAGGTATGCGCGGGAGTCGCCGACATGCACGAGGTACAGGATGCCGCCTTCCAGCAGCGCCGCCGTCGCAGTGGTTCCCATGCCGGCCAGGCCCGGTTCGTCGAATGCGGCGCGCCCGATGGCGCGGTTCGCTTCCTTGAGGGCGTTGAGCAGGTCCGTGGGGTTCGTGGTGGCGCCCACCTCGCGCAGGGCGTCAACGGCGATGCCGGCCGCGGTCCCGCCGCCCTGGTGGCCCCCCATGCCGTCGGCCACGGCGATCAGTGGCGGTGCCACGAGATCGCGGTCCTGATTGTCGGATCGCGCCCGCCCCACGTCCGACGCCGACGCCAGTTCGATCACCGCCAGGTCGGCGCGGGCGCTCATTCCTCCCACCTCAGCACGGTCTCGCCCACGCGGATCTCATCGCGGAGGTGCAGTTGCTGCTCGCCGGAGATGCGCCGGCCGTTGACGAATGTGCCGTTGAGGGATCCGAGATCCTCGACGAACCAGAAGTGGCCCGTGCGGAACACCCGTGCGTGCGTCGTGGAGATGAACTGGTCGGTGATCGGGATCCGGCTGCT
>SXQZ01000095.1 GCA_005792725.1 Actinomycetota bacterium | reverse complement strand
GTCCCTGCCGGCCGACACCGCGCGGGCGCGTACGAGGGCCTCTCGCGCCTCGCCCAGCGCGTGCTCCACCTCGGCGGCCCGCTCCGCGGCGCGGGCCTGGCGCTCCAGCGAACGGGCGCGCGCCGCGAGTTCGGCGGCCAGATCGCGTGCGCGGGCGAGGTGGTCATCCACATGCTTCAGGCGCAACTCGGCCCGGTGGCGGCGGCGCTTGGGAAGGCCCGTTCCGGCGGCCTCGTCAAGAATGCCGCGAAGGTCCGCAGGCTTGCTCTGACAGATGGCGTCAACCTGTCCCTGCCGGATGATCGCAATCGACTGCGGTCCGAGTCCGCGCGCGGAGAGTGAATCGAGCACGTCCGCCAGACGCACCCCCGCGCCGTTCAGGCGGTAGCCGGAGTCCCCGGCCCGCGTGAGCCTGCGCGACACGGCCATCTCCGCCATCCCGGGGCCGAGTCCGCCCTCCAGGGTCAGCGCGACCTCGGCCAGACCCACCGGCTGCCGGCCGTCGCCGCCCGAGAAGAGCACGTCCTGCATCGCGGGGGCCCGCAGGCGCCCCGCGCGCTGTTCGCCGAGCGCCCAGGCGATGGCCTCCGAGATGTTGCTCTTGCCCGACCCGTTCGGACCCACGACGACGTTGAGCCCAGGCCCGAACTCGAGGTCCACGGGGTCGGCGAAGGACTTGAAGCCCTTGATGCGCAGGCGCCTCAGCATGGCGTCAGGACACCGGACCCATGGCGGAGAGGGCGGCGGCGGCGGCGGCCTGCTCGGCGGCCTGCTTGGACCGGCCCGAGCCGCGGCCGAGCACATGCACGCCCTCCAGCACCGCCACGTGGAAGGTGCGGTCCTGCGGCGGACCGTCCTGGCCGGTGGCCTCGTACCGCACCCCGGGGCGCCCGGCGCCCTGCACCCGCTCCTGAAGGGCGCTCTTCGCGTCGAGCATCCGCGACGGCGCGGCGGCGATCCAGTCGGCGAATGAACCCAGCACGGCGGCCGTGGTGGGGCCCGGCCCCGGGCCTAGCCAGCCCGCGCCGATCACCGACTCGGCGAGGGCGGCCTTCACGTTCCGGCTCGCGCCCAGGGCCCGGGCATCATCGGCCCGGTCCGACGGGGCCGCCGCAGCCATCGCCTGTGGCAGGCCGCAGGCGTCCGCCACGGCCGCGCAGGCATCGCGCGAGACGATGCGCTGCCGCATCCGGGTGAGATCGCCCTCGGCGCGCCCGGGATGGCGGGTGAACAGATCGGCGGTCACGATGACCCCGAGGACGGAGTCGCCGAGGAACTCGAGCCGCTCGTACGAACCCGTGCGGCGGGGCGCCCACTCACGATGTGTGAGGGCCTCGCTGCGCAGGGCCGGCGGGAGGAGGTCGAGCAACCCGGCCAGGTCACGTGGGTGCTGCCCCGGTGCCTCAGGAACCGGAGTGCGCGACGATGTAGTCGACCGCGTCACCGACCGTCGCGATCTTCTCCGCATCCTCGTCGGGGATCTTGACGCCGAACTTGTCCTCCATCTCCATGATCATCTCGACCAGGTCGAGGGAGTCGGCGTTGAGGTCCTCCTGGAAGGACGCCGTCTCGATGATCTCGGAGGCATCGACGCCGAGCTGCTCGACGAGGATTGATTGAAGCTCGGAGAGGGCCTGCGCTCGATCCACCATTGCTCCTTCGGGGCGTGAGGACGGGGTCCATTGACGAGCGCCACGGTACCACCGGCGCCGGACGCCCCGGGGGCATCGGGGCCCCCGCTACGACCCGGCGGCGAGCCCGGCCTGGATGTGGCCGGTCACGTCCTCCCGCACCCCCTGGGCGGCACGCCGGATGCCGTTGGCCATCCCCCGGGTGCCGGTGTTGCCGTGGCCGATCATCGAGATACCCCGCACTCCCAGCAGGTAGGCGCTGCCGTACTCCTCGGGGTCGAGCTGCTTGCGGAGGCCCTTGAACACCGGCATCCCCAGCGCGCCCGCCACCTTGCCGCGCATGCTCGAGGTGAGGCCCCGCCGGATCTCCTGGAAAATCATCGCCGCGGTGCCCTCGTACAACTTGAGTGCCACGTTGCCGGTGAAGCCGTCCGTGACGATGATCCGCGCCTTGCCCTTGGGGATGTCCCGCCCCTCCACGTTCCCCACGAAGCCGGGGGTGCCGTCCAGCAGCGCGTAGGCACCCTGCACGAGGTCGGTGCCCTTCCCGGCCTCCTCCCCGATCGAGAGGATTCCCACGGTCGGGTCGTCAATCCCCAGGATGTCGCGCCCGAGCACCCGCCCCATGACCGCGAACTGGGCCAGGTACTCCGGCTTGCACTCGGCGTTGGCCCCGCCGTCGATCAAGACGATCGGGCCCGCGACCGACGGCATGGGCACCGCGAGTCCGGGACGGATGACGCCGGGCAGGCGGCGCAGGATCAGCGTGGACGCGGCAAGCATCGCGCCGGTGTGGCCGGCCGACACCACGGCGCCGGCACGCCCCTCGTGCACCTGACGGCAGGCGACCACCATCGAGGCATCGGGCTTGGCGCGCACGGCCTTGACGCCGTCCTCGGCCGCATGGATGCGCTCGGCCGCGTGGACGATCTCGATGCCGGCGGGCACGTCATCGTGCTGACCGAGGGCCTTCTCGAGCGCCGCGGCATCGCCGACGAGCCGAATCCCGATGCCTTCCCGGGCCGCCGCGATGGCGCCGGCGACGGGTACCTGCGGAGCCTTGTCGCCGCCCATCGCATCGACGGCGACGACGACATCCGGCATCGGGGTCAGGCGCCGGTGTCGATAACCGCGCGGCCCTTGTAGTGACCGCACACCATGCAGACATGGTGCGGCATCACCGGAGCCGTGCAGCGCGGGCAGCGACCGAGGCGCGTGGCCTGGATCGAATGAGTGGCACGCCGCTTGTCACGGCGGGCACGGGACGTCTTGCGCTTGGGGACTGCCAACGTGGCTCCTGGTAGGGACCGGGTCCGGAACGACGCGGGACATTAGCGCCTCACGCGTGTCGCGGGCAACCCGTGCG
The DNA here is from genome assembly GCA_005792725.1 of Actinomycetota bacterium. Classification (GTDB taxonomy): domain Bacteria; phylum Actinomycetota; class Thermoleophilia; order Miltoncostaeales; family Miltoncostaeaceae; genus SYFI01. Next base: position 5,490 of record SXQZ01000095.1, on the reverse strand, counting down.
GGGCATGGGGGTCACGGGGCGTCCGCGCCGGCGTCCCCGAGCCGCTCGCGCAGCGCGCCGAGGGCCGACCAGCGCGGATCGACCGCGTCATGGGGGCACCGGCAGGGCGCCACGTTCAGGTCGGCGCCGCATCGGACGCACAGGCCAGCGCAGTCCTCGCGGCACAGGATCGACATCGGGATCGCCTCGGCGATGGCGTCGCGTGCCCAGGCGGCGACGTCCAGATCCATCCCCATGGGGCCCGAGAGGTACTCGCAGTCGAGGTCCTCATCCGGTTCCCCCTCGTGGTCGCGCCCGGTGGCCTGGAAGTCGCGGGCATCCACGGCAATGGCCACCGACGACCCGGCCAGGCACCGCTGGCACGGGCCGCGCAGCACCGTGGCGCAGCGCAGCCGCATCCCGATGCCGGACCCGGATGACGCCACGTCAACCCGGGCGCGCATCTCACGGGGGTCGGGCTCATACACCTGACCGCCCACCGTCGTGTCCGCGAGGGCGACGGGCACCTCGGTCCCGGTGCCCGCCCCGGGCGCGAGGTCGAGCCGCCGGAGGTCAAGGACCCCCGCGGGCTCGCCCCGGCGCCGGTCGGACACCGGCCTAGTAGTCGGTGGAGGACGCGTCGTCGGCGATGAGCCCCGCGCCAGCGTCCTCCGACTTGCCCTGCAGACGCTCGCGGCCCCGCCGTACCGCCGCCGTGAACTTCTCGAGGTTCACCTCGAGCGTGCCGAGCACCTCATCGGCGTAGTCCTCAGCGCCGAGGCGCACCTCGCGCTCGCGCAGGCGGGCGTCGTCGAGCAACCCGGCCGCCTGCTTCTCGGCGAGCGCAACGACCTCCTGCTGGGACGCCTGGCGCTCGGCCTTCTCCTTGGCCTCGGTGACGATGCGGTCGGCTTCGCGCTTTGCCTCCGCCAGCATCTCCTGACGCTCCTTCACGATCCAGCGCGCCTGCTTGATCTCCTCGGGGATCGTGGAGCGCATCTGGTCGAGCAGTTCGTACACGGCCTCGCGATCGATGCGCACCTGATCGGTCAGGGGCACCGCGCGCGCGTTGTGCACGAGGTCGTCGAGCTTGTCGATGAGGGCGAGAACATCCATGGATCGTCCTTTGTCAGGCGGTGGGGCCGAGTCGGTCGTGGAGGGCCTGGGCGACGTGCGCGGGCACCCACCCGCTGACGTCGGCCCCCCACGCGGCGGCCTCACGGACGCCGGAGGAACTGAGGAATGCCCACTCGGGCGATGCGGGCAGGAACAGGGTCTCGATGTCGTCGGCGAGATGGCGGTTGAACGCGGCCATCTGCCCCTCGTAGTCGAAGTCTGCCGCGGTACGGACGCCCTTGACGATGGCGGCTGCCCCGACCTCGCGGGCATGCGTGGTCAGCAGGCCGGTGAAGCCCGTAACCTCGACATTCCCGAGATGCTCGACGCTCGTGCGCACCAACGTCCTTCGCTCGTCCGCGGTAAACAGTGTCTGCTTCGTATTCGATCCATCGGCGACGGCCACCACGACTGCGGCGAACAGGTGCGAGGCCCTCTCGACGATATCGAGGTGTCCGTACGTGACCGGGTCGTAGGTACCCGGACACAGGGCGATTCGCCCTGCGGTGCTCATGTTCCTGCTCCCGGTGTCCAGATCACGGTGATCTCCGAATCCCCATACCCGCGTGTGGTCTCGCGTTCGGCGGCAATACCCGGCAGTCCGCCGGCCCCAATGATCGCACCCCGGGCGTGTTCGATGGCCAAGATCGCCCCCGGCGCGAGCACCTGCGCGATGGCGCCGGCCATCTCCCCGGCGATCACCGGCAGCAGATCGTACGGCGGATCGGCCAGCACCAGATCGTAGGCCTCCCCCGCCCCGGCGGCCGCCGCCAGGGCCCCGCGCCACCCCCGGCGCACGACGCGGACGCGGTCATCGATGCGGAGCACCGCGGCGTTGGCCCGGATCGCCTCGCAGGCGCCGCGGTCGTCGTCCACGCACATCGCCCCCGCGGCGCCGCGCGAGACGGCCTCGATGGCCAGGGCCCCCGAGCCCGCGAAGAGATCGAGCACGCGTGCGCCGGTGACCGGCCCGATGATGGAGAACAGGGCCTCCCGCACACGGTCGGTGGTCGGCCGGGTGCGGAGCCCCCGCGGGGTGACGAGCCGCCTGCCCCCGAACTCGCCGGCGATCACCCTCATGCGTCGAGCAGCCGGGGCATGTCGGGGAACGCCTCGCGCACGGCCGCGGCCAGCAGCACGTGCTCGGGCTGCTCGAGCCGCGGGTCGCGTGCGAGGGCAACCTTGGCGATGCGCCGGGCCTGCGCAAGCGAGCGCCGGTCGCGCGACAGCCGGGCGAACCGAAGGTCGGTGGGGCCGGACTGCCGCAGCCCCATGATGCTGCCCTCGCCCCGGATGTCCAGGTCGATGTCGGCCAGCCGGAACCCGTCGTTGGTCTGGACCAGTGCCTCAAGCCGCCGTCCGCCCTCCTCGGCCGCGGGCTCGGCGAACACCAGACACGTGCCGGGGTGCCCACCACGGCCCACGCGGCCGCGCAGCTGGTGCAGTTGCGCCAGCCCGAACCGGTCGGCGTCCTCGATCACCATCACCGTTGCGTTGGGCACGTCAATGCCCACCTCCACCACCGTCGTGGCCACCAGCAGGTCCGTGTCGCCCCCGGCGAAGGCCGCCATCGCGCCCCGGCGCTCGTCGGGGCGCTGGGCCCCGTGGGCAAGTCCCACGCGGAAGTCCCGGAACGGGCCGTCCGCCAGCCGCCGGGCCTCCTCGACCGCCGATCGGGCGGCCGTCCCGGCCTCGTCGCCCACGACCATCGGGCAGATCACATACGCCTGCCGCCCGCGCCGCAGCTCGGCCCGTACCTCCTCGTACGCCTCCTCACGGCGGTCCTCGCGGACCCAGCGCGTGGCGACATCCCGGCGCCCGGGCGGCCGCCCCCGGATCGCGGACACCCGCAGGTCGCCGTACGCGGTGAGCGCCAGAGTGCGTGGGATCGGCGTGGCGGTCATGTAGAGCAGGTGGGCCGCATCCGCGCCGCCCCCCACCCGCTCGGCCAGGGCCTGGCGCTGCTCCACGCCGAACCGGTGCTGCTCGTCCACGACCACAAGGCCCAGGCGCCGGAAGCGCACCCCACCCACCAGCAGTGCCTGCGTGCCCACCACAACGGCCGCCGTGCCCGTGGCGACGGCCATCTCGCGGCGATCACGCTCGGCCCGCGGCACGTTGCCCGTGATGAGCACGGGCACGATCCCCGCCGGGGCGAGCAGCGCATCGAGGGTGCGCAGGTGCTGCTCGGCGAGCGTCTCGGTGGGCACGAGGATCGCGGCCTGCGCCCCGGCCTCCACGGCCTGGGCGCAGGCGAGGGCGGCCACCACGGTCTTGCCGGCCCCCACCTCGCCCTGCAGCAGGCGCCGCATCGGCCGTTCGCGCGCGAGGTCACGGGCAATCTGACGCGATACCCGCTCCTGCTCGGCGGTGAGTACGAACGGCAGGGCATCGCGCACCCGCCCCGTGACCTCCCCGGTCGGGCCCAGCGGCAGCGCACGGCGTGCGACCTCCTCATGCCGGCGCACGGCGATGAGCCCGAGTTGGAGGATCAGGAGCTCCTCGAAGGCGAGGCGGCGGCGTGCCGTGCGCGGCTCGCGCGCGGACCGCGGGAAGTGCACGGCCACGAGGGCATCCGCCCGGCTGGGCAGGGATACCCGATCGCGGATCCATGCGGGCAGCACCTCCGGCGCCGCACGCACCCAGGGCCGGGCGGCGTCCACCATCTCCCGCAGCCGACGGGCGGGAAGCCCCTCGGTGGCGGGGTACACCGGCACGAGCCCCTCGGTATGCACGCCGGCCGATGCGCCCGCGCCCAGCACCTCATGGGCCTTGACCGTGACCTGGCGTTGGGGCCTGAGGCTCACCTGCCCCCGGAGCATCACCTCGTCCCCGGGTTGCAGCAGATCCAGCAGGTACGCCTGGTTGAACCACACCGCCGTGATCGTGCCGCTGTCGTCGTGCACCCGCGCGCGCACGATCCGGAGCCCGCGGCGGCGGGTGGGGACGACCGCGATGGAGTCGAGCACGACCCGGATCGTGGCCTCCTCCCCGTCGGCCAGGCCGGCGATGGGGCGGGCGGTGTCGTACGCGAGGTACCGGCTGGGCAGGTGCTCCACGAGGTCGCCGACGCACCGGAGCCCGATGGCGGCCGCCCGGCGGACGCTGGCGGGGCCCACCCCGGGAAGGTGCGACAGGTCCGCCGCCCACCATCCCGGGCCCGGCCGCTGTGCGTGGGCCCCGTGCCCCAGCGACGCCCGCTCCCGCCCGAATGCGCCCCCCGGCACGCTCACGCTGGCAACCTGCGTCCGGTTGTGGCATCGTGCCCGGGTCGTGGCGCCCGGCGCCACCCCATCTCTCCTACCCGAGGTAACTGGTCGACATGGCGAAGGTCTGCACGTCCTGCGGTAAGGGTCCCGCATTCGGGAACAACCGCAGCCACTCCATGCGCGCGACGCCCCGTCGCTTCGACCCGAACCTCCAGAAGGTGCGCATCATCGTCGGCGGCACGCCGACCCGCGCCTACGTCTGCACCCGCTGCCTCAAGGGCGGCAAGGTGCAGAAGGCCGTCACCGGCGCCTAGGACCGGCCCGCCCCTCCCGGGCCCAGGGCCCGGGCGGCCGCCCGCAGGTTGATCATCGACACGGCCGCGTCCGCGGCCTCGTCGCCCTTGTTGCCCTTGTCACCACCCGCCCGCGCCTCGGCCTGGGCCATGGTGTCGCAGGTGAGGATGCCGAACGCGCAGGGCACGCCGGTATCGAGGGACACCCGGATGAGGCCGTGCGCGGCCGCATCGCAGACGTACCCGAAGTGGGACGTCTCGCCACGGATCACCGCGCCCAGCGCCATGATCGCCGCATAGCGGCCGGTACCGGCCAGGGCGGCCGCGGCGGCAGGGGCCTCGTACGCACCGGGGATCCAATGCACGTCCACGCAATCGGGCGGGAGCCCGCTCTCGCCCAGGCGACGGATCGCGCCCGCAAGCAGGGCCTCGGCAACGCCGCGGTGAAAGCCGGCAACGACCGCCGCCACGCGGACGTCGTCCATCTGCAGGGTCTCGACGGGCGGGGCGGGATCACTACGGGCCATGGCACGCAAGGGTACGCCGTGCCCCGGTCGGAGGGGTGCGGCCCGCCCGCGGCACGCGTGCGGGCCTCGCCGTGGGGACCGCAGTTCCCCGGCGGCACGGGATCCGCGCCGGCACCGGCATGGTGCCCCCAGCCCCGCGCGGTTCGCCGTGCCCCGCGGCTGCGGGGTCCGGTCAGAGGTCTGCCACACTCGCCCGGTGGCGGCACCCAGGACCATCCTCAGCCTCGCCGCCGCCGCGGCGCATCGAAAAGCCGTGGCGCAGCCCTTCCGTCAGGACCTTCTCGATATGCCGCAGCGCCTCGGCGAACTGGCCGCGATGCCCGGAAATGGGGGCGCGTGTGAGACCGTCACGCATTGTGCAGCAGC
>SXQZ01000094.1 GCA_005792725.1 Actinomycetota bacterium | reverse complement strand
GGGGGCGCGGCGGGTGACCGCCCGGTGCGCGTGGTGCACTCGATCCTGCCCATGGATGCGGCGGGCGACGACTCGCAGGACATCGTGGCGGCCATGCGCCTGGCGCTGGAGGAGCGCGGGCACGATCAGGGCGCTGTCCACGTGGACCTGGTCTCCGACAACGACTCGGGCGCGGACGGCGACACCGATCCTGCGCGCGCCGCCGCCGCCGCGGCCGCGGCCGTGGACGACCCGGCGGCGATCGGCATCATCGGCCCCATGTCGTCATCGGCCAGCAGGGCGATGGCGCGTGTCACCAATCGCGCCGCGATGCCGATCATCGGCATCGCGGCCACGGCGGTGGGCCTCACCCGGCGCACCGACGGGCAGCCGGGCATGCCGGAGGATGTCACCCCCACGGGCACGCCCAACCTCATCCGCGTCGTCCCGAATGACGCCCGCCAGGCAATGGCGCTCGCGGCGTACATGAAGAAGGAGGGCGTGGGCGACCTCATCGTCATCCACGATGGCCAGACCTACGGGGCGGGCCTCGCCGGGTCGGTGGTCCACGACGCCCGGCGCGCGGGCATCACGGTGCACGATGTGCGGGTGACGGCGGGTGATGCGGATGCGGCCCGCGTGGGTCGCGCCGCGGGGCTGGCACTCGACGACACCCGGCGCACCCCGGCGGTCCTCATCGCGGCCAACCACTACACGGTATCCCTGGCCGCCGCGAAGGCGGCAGCGCGGGCGAATGACCGCGTTCTGGTATTCGGCCCCGACAGCATGGCCCTGCGCGGGGTGTACGCCAACTTCGGCCCCACTCTGGAGCGCCGCGTCTACATCACCAGCTACCTGCTTCCCATCGGGTACTACGGGCCCATGGGGGTGGAGGTGTCCGACCGGCTGACGGGCGCGCTCGGGCGCACGCCCACGCCCACGGCCCTGTATGCGTACGAGGCCATGGACCTCCTGCTCGCATCGATCGCCAAGGCGCTGCCCGACGCGAAGTCCCTCAGCGGCCGCACGGTGAAGCAGCAGCGCGAAGCGATCACCACGGCGCTGCTTCGCACCTTCGACCGCGGGTCGGTGGTGGGCACCTACTCCATTGACGCCTACGGCGACACGACCGCGTCGCTGTACGGCGCATACCGCGTGGAGGACGGCGAACTGGTGCGCGGCCAGGTCATGGCCACGAGGTCGGACGGATGAGCCTTCTCACCGCGTCCATCATCCTCATCGCCACGGTGGGGTTCGCCATCACCGCGTGCGTGGTCACGCGTCGTCGCAATGCCACCTGGCCGTTGGTGCGGAACCCCGATCATGCGAGTGAGCGCCCCAACGACCTGTCGTTCGGGTACTCCATCATCATCGGCTTCGTGCTGCTGGCCGCTCTTGGCACCTACGAGGATGCCAAGGTGGCGGCCACCGCGGAGGCTCAGGCCGTGACGGCCCTCTCGCGCACCGCGCTGCAGATCCCGGCCGGGCTGCGTGACGACCTGGACCACCAACTGGTGTGTTACGCCCGCGACGTCATCCGGTACGACTGGACGGCGGGCACCGATGGGTCCGGCGCCGGCGCCCTGGGCGGCAGCCCATACGTGGACGCATCGGCCAACCGCATCCCGCAGACCATCCAGCGTGTCACCGCTCCCGGCATTCCGGTGCGCGACGCCACCCTCGGCGCGCTCATCGAGCAGTCCGAGCAGCTGAGCCGGGCCCGCGCCGACCGCCTGGACCAGGCCCAGCGATTGCCCGAGCTCTTCTGGCTGATGCTGGTGATCGGCGGTGCCATCTTCATCGTGATCAGCGCGGTCATGCTGTCCGACGAACATGCGTACCTGCAGATGCTCATCACGGGCGGCACGGCGTTGCTCATCGCCTTCACGCTCATCCTCATCGGCTCCCTCGACCGCCCCTTCTCGAGCGAATCACCGCTGCCGGTGATCCAGCCGGTGGCGATGGAGCGGGCGCTGGCCGGCGTCGTCACGGAGTCCCCCGATCCGGCCGTGGACCGCCCCTGCCCATGACCTGGGGTCGGGCCCCCGGGGTACGCGTGACCGTGGTCCCCGCCTGAGCAGCAGCACGGCCCATTCCCGCACGGGATCCCAGGAGGTCCGCGGGCCGCTCCGCCCGGCGGGACCCGGCCACGCCGGTGGGGCGGTGTGGTCCGCTAGCGTTGTCACTGTTCCTGCCAATGCGCTGGACCCCGCCCGAGGATGACCCTGATCCGTAGCGCCCGCCGAATCGTCACGTTCGCCGTCCTTGCCGTGGCCGTGGCCGGCACGGCCGCGCTCGCGGTTCTGCCGCAGCAGGCCGGGAACATCAATCTCCTCACTCAGGCGAACGTCACGTTCGCCGGGGCGGTCCCGGAGGGCTTCGCCGGCTGGTCGGTGGCGGGAGCCGGCGATGTCAACGGCGACGGGATACGCGATGTCATCATCGGCGCGCCCGGGGAGGAGGGCGAGCTGATGAACGCCGGACGGGCCTACGTGGTGTTCGGCCTCCCAGCCCCCGTGAACCTCGATCTCGGCGCGTTGCCAGTCTCAGCGGGATTCCGGATCGACGGTGTGGTTGCGGGTAACTTCACGGGCTCGTCGGTGGCCGGCGCAGGTGACGTCAACGGTGACGGAAGGGACGATGTCATCGTTAGCGCAATGCGTAATCTCCACCGGGCCTACGTGGTGTTCGGCTCCCCCGCCCCCGTGAACGTCAACCTTGGCGCGTTGCCGTCCTCGGCGGGTTTCCGGATCGACGGTGCGGACCTGGATGGCACGAGCAGCACCTCGGTATCAGGCTCCGGGGATGTCAACGGCGACGGGAAGGCGGATGTCATCATCGGGGCGCCGTCGGCGGCGTCCGGGGCTGGACGGTCCTACGTGGTGTTCGGGTCCTCATCCCCCGTGGACGTCAACCTCGACGCGTTGCCGTCCTCGGCAGGCTTCCGGATTGACGGTGCCGCCCCGCTCGCGGGCTCCGGCACCTCGGTCTCCGGAGCCGGCGATGTCAACGGCGACGGGAGGGCGGATGTCATCATCGGGGCGCCGCTGGCAGGCTCCTTCGCCGGAGAGAGCCATGTGGTGTTCGGCTCCCAATCCCCGGTGAATGTCAACCTCGGGTCGTTGTCACCGGCGGCAGGTTTCCGGATTGACGGTGCCGCCCCGCTCGCGGGCTCCGGCACCTCGGTATCCGGAGCCGGTGATGTCAACGGCGACGGGAGGGCGGATGTCATTATCGGGGCGCCGGTGGCAGACTCCTTCGCCGGAGAGAGCCATGTGGTGTTCGGCTCCCAATCCCCGGTGAATGTCAACCTCGGGACGTTGTCACCGACGGCAGGTTTCCGGATTGACGGTGCCACCGCGGGTGCCCGAAGCGGTACCTCGGTATCGGGAGCCGACGATGTCAACGGCGACGGGAGGGCGGACGTCATCATCGGTGCCCCCGGTACGGCATCGCACACCGGAGCGAGCCATGTGGTGTTCGGCTCCCCATCCCCGGGGAACGTCAATCTCGGCGCGTTGCCATCCTCGGCGGGCTTGCGGATCGACGGTGCGGCTCGGGGCGACAACAGCGGCTACTCGGTGGCCGGCGCAGGTGATGTCAACGGCGACGGGCGCGCGGATGTCCTCGTCGGCGCCCGCCAGTACGACACGTTTGTCGCCACCGGCCCCGGACGGGCCTACGTGGTGTACGGCTTCGGCACCGCCTCGGTGTCCTACCCGGGCACGGTGAGCGCGGTGGCGGGGAGCGCCATCACCGCCCTGCGCCCGGTGGTGGCGCGTACCGGTGTGGCCTCCTTCGCCGTGAGCCCACCCCTTCCCGCGGGGATCGTGCTCGACACCGCCACCGGGGTGATCTCGGGCACCACCGCCCAGGCCGCCTCGGGATCGGTCACGGTGACCATGAGCGACCTCACCGGCCAGGCGAGCACCTCCGTTCAGGTGGCCATCTCCGCCGCACCGGTTGCCGCCGCACCGCTGCCGCGCCTGGCGGGGACCACCCGCTGCACGCAGCGCAGGTGCACCACCACCGGCCGTGCCCCCCGGAGCGCGACGAAGATCACCCAGGCCGCCACCGCCCGCGCGCGCAGGGCCACCGGGCGGTGCACCATTACCACGGAGGGCGCCGGCCCCAAGGCGCCGCGCACCTACCGGTGCACCATCGTGCTCGCCAAGGGCTGGTGGACGATCACCACCACCGCGCTCACGCGCACCACGCCCATCTCGCGCAGCGCGCGCGCGCTCACGGTCAGGTAGAGCCCGGGGGGATCCGCGGGTCCCCCCGGGCTCCGCCGTGTCCATCGTGGATGGACGGGACGTGACCGAGGGCCCCGCGGGCGTCCGGACACATCGGGCAGTCGCGGGGAAGCCAGCGCGCCCCGGCGGCACCGCGGCTTCCCCGCGGGTTGCGACTACAGCCCGATCTCCCGGCTGATGATCAGCTGCTGGATCTCCGAGGTGCCCTCGGTGATGGAGGCCAGTTTCGCGTCGCGGTAGAGGCGCTCCACCGGGTACTCGACGATGTAGCCGTACCCGCCGTGGATCTGCACGGCGTCGCGCGTGACCTCGTCGGCGACCTCGGCCGAGAAGTACTTGGCCATCGAGGCCTCCTTCACACACGGCTGCCCGGTCGAGTAGAGCCAGGCCGCCTTGTACGCGAGAGCCTTGGCGGCCTCGACCTTGGTGGCCATCGTGGCCAACTTGAAGCGCAGGGCCTGGAACTTGCTGAGGGGGCGGCCGAAGGCCTCGCGCTCCTTCGCGTACTTGATGGCCTGCTGCAGCGCGGCCTCGGCGATTGCGGCCGACTTGACGCCGTGCGAGACGCGCCCGGTGATGAGCGCCTCCATCAGGGCGCCGAAGGAACCCTCGGACCCACCCAGCAGGGCGTCCTCGCCGACCTCGCAGTCCTCGAACACCAACTCGGCGGTATCGGAGGAGCGGTGACCCATCTTCTCGAGCTTGCGGGTGACCTCGAAGCCGGGGGTGTCGCGGTCAACGATGAACACCGAGATGCCCTCGCCGCGCTTGTCCTTGTCGGTATAGGCGGCGACCAGGCAGAAGTCGCAGATGCTGCCGTTGGTGATGAAGTTCTTGCGGCCGTTGATGACGTAGCCGCCGTTCTTGCGCTCGGCGCGCGTGGCGAGGCCCGCCGC
>SXQZ01000093.1 GCA_005792725.1 Actinomycetota bacterium | reverse complement strand
AGCATGCCCACCGCGGCATCGTCGCCGAATAGCGTCCCCGCAGGGATTGCGCGGGCAGCCACGAGCACGCTCCGGACCGGCGCATCGCCCCCGCCGAACCCCCGGGACAGCATGAAGGCCCCCGTCGCGAGCACGGCCGCAATCACGAACCATGCCCCGGGTCGTCCAATGCGCGGAACCCTCACGCCTGCGCCCCCCGGTGGCCGCAGGCGGGGCACGGCGCCCGCGCGAGGCCACCGGCATCGCACCACCCGCATGGCGGCCAGGCGCAGTCGCACCACCGGGCGAGGGACTCCGACGCCATCGCCGGCACCCGAGTACCCCCGGGACCCCAGGCGCGTGCCGGAAGGTTGGCCGGCGACATCGCCGCCAGACCCACCGCCACCTGTGCGCGCCGGGCGAGGTCATGGGCCGGCGTCGTGCGCGCCCACGACGCAACCAGCGCCGCTGCCCACGCGGCCGCCGGAAGATCGGGTGGCAGCCACAGGACCTCGCGGCCGAGCACCACCGACAGCGCGGGGATGGGCGCCACGTCCGGATCGCACCACGGAGGCCGCGACAGCACCAGCGCATCGGCGCCGGCGCCGTCGAGTGCGTCCATGACATCGGCGGCGTCGACCCGGCCGTGGCGGCGCCCCGGCGCCGCCACGACATACACCCCGGGGTGCGCGAGCAGCCCCGCCTCGGCCCCCACCGAATGCTCGACCACCACGGGCCGCACGGCATCCTCAGCCATCGTGGGCCACCCGCCGGCCCCACCCGTTGATTATGCAGCGGCGCCCATCCGATGCCAGGGCGGGATCAACCACCACCGGCCGCACGGCATCCTCAGCCATCGTCGGCCGCCAGCCGGTAGCCGAGACCCCACACGTTGATGATGTAGCGGCGCCCATCCGATGCCACCGCGAGCTTCCGCCTCAGCCGGGAGGCATGGCTGTCAACGGTGCGCGTGCGGCCCATGGACTTGTAGCCCCAGACGTCCCTCAGCAGTTCCTGCTTGCTCACAACGCGGCGGGGATCCCGGGCAAGCGCGGTGAGCAGGCCGAGTTCCTTGGCGGACAGCGCAACCGGCGTTCCCCCGATGGTCACACGACGGGCGCGGCGATCGATGACGATGTCATCCACGCGCAGGAGGCCGGCGGCCCACTCCCCGTCGGCACGCCGCATCAGCGCATTCAGGCGCGCCAGCAACTCGACGTAGGCGAAGGGGGTTCCCACCACCTCGTCCGCCCCGCGTTCCAGCGCGCGCACCACGCGATGCGGCTCGCAGGCACCGCTGACGCCGACCACGGGGATGGCGGCGTCCCAGGGATCCTCCGGCCCCCCCTCCCTCACCATTCCCACCGCCTCGAGCCCTCCCGAGGCCGGCATGTCGAGGTCCACGATGACGGCGGACGGGCACGCGCGTGCGAGCACGCCCCGGGCCTCCGCGGGGTCGGCCGCCAGAATCACGTCGAAGCGATCAGCCTCGAGGTCCGACGCCAGGCTGCCCGAGGCGGGGCGCGGGCCGACGAGCAGTACCGAGCGATGAGGGGCTTCCGTGGTCATGACGTCCTCCGATCAGTCACGGGGGCGGGATGCCCCCTGTGACCGGAGAACGCACGAGCCGTCGCGGTACTCCCCCGGCCTGCCGCACGAACTCCCCATCGTGCGGGAAATGGGCGCCCCCGGTGACCGTGACGCGTTCACCGGGTCGCAGCGCCAGCACCCCGGTCGCCGCCTCGATCACCGCGTAGGCCCCCGGGCACCGCGCGCCACGCATGGGCAGGGGATCGACCGTGCGGAGCACCACCCCCGCACGATCCACGAACGCCACGCCGATACGCGCCCGCAGGCCCACCCCGTGCACGGCCGCGCACGGCACCAGCACGAGGGCCTCGTCATCCCCGGGGTCCGGGGTCCCGAGCATCCCGATCAGCCGCCCAATCGGACCGTCGGCAATCAGGGCCCGGGAGGCCACCACCCGGTCGTCCGCCACCATGAGCGCCCCCGCCGGGGTGGCGATCCGGTCAATGCGTACCCTGCCCATGGGGAGAGCCTGCCGCGACCCGCCTGCCCCGGGGCGCGCGCCCCGTGCCGACTCACGCCTGCCCCCGACCCCGTTCTCAGTCGGGCGGGAGCATGCTCCCCTGGAGGGCGGCCATGGCCCGTGCGAACAGCAGCCCCATGGCGTCCGCCGCCTCGTCGGGCGTCTCCCGTGGCGTGAGGGCGCCCATTCCGGCCGAGGCCATCTGCACGGCCAGGGTCACGATCTGGAACCGATCCACCGGGGCGATCTGCCCGCCGCCCTCGGCCTGGATCTCCTCCATGGCCTCGCGCTGGGCGCGCATCATCTCCTTGAGGCGCTCCTTGAACTCCTCGCTCGCGCCCTCGCCGAAGGCGAAGCCGAACGGCATCTCCTCGTCGCTCACAGGCGGATCTCCCTGAGTGGCGTACGGCTGAACATGTGGATGGCGTCCACGAAGCGCACAGTACGGGACCGCAGGTCCATCACGATGGAGTGCGTCCGGGCGCCGTCGCTGAAGTAGCGCACGCCCTTGAGCAGGTAGCCGTCGGTGACACCCGTGGCCAGCACGTACATGGGGTTGGGCGCCAAGTCGCGCCCGGTGAGGACCTGTGCGGTGTCGCCGAGCCCGTACTCCTTCAGGCGCTCGCGCTGGGCATCGTCCTTGGGCCACATACGGGCCTGGATCTCGCCGCCCAGGCACTCCAGAGCCGCCGCGGTGATGACGCCCTCGGTGGATCCCCCGATGCCCATGTACACGTGGTCGCCGGTTCCACGCACGGCCGCCGACATCGACGCGGTGATGTCGCCGTCGGGAATCAGCTTGATGCGCGCGCCGAGACCGCGGATCTCCTCGATCATCGCCTCGTGACGGGGGCGGTCGAGCACGATGACCGAGAGGTCACGGATGGACCGGTCGTAGCAGCGGGCGACGGTGTCCAGCGTGTCGGAGATGGGCGCGGTGATGTCCACGCGACCCTTGGCCTGCGCGCCCACGCACAGCTTCTGCATGTACATGTCGGGGGCGGCCATCACGCCACCCGGCGCCCCGATGACGCACACGGCGATGGCGCCGGCGTCACCGCGTGCCACCAGGTCGGTGCCCTCCAGCGGATCCACCGCGATTTCGCAGGGCATGCCGCCCGTGCCCAGGACCTCGCCCACGTACAACTCGGGGGCCTCGTCCTTCTCGCCCTCGCCGATGACGACCTCGCCCCGGATGGGCATGGCGCCGAACTCCCTGCGCATCGCATCCACGGCGGCGCCGTCGGCGGAGTGGCGGTCGCCCTGCCCCACCCAGCGGGCCGACGCGAGGGCCGCCTGCTCGGTGACGCGCAGGAAGTCGGTCGCCGACACGACGGGGTGCCCATCGCCGAATCCCCCCGCGGACCCCGGGGTGTCGTCGCTCATGCGTCCTTCCGGGCGAGACGGGCGGCGTGATCCCGGTTGAACTGATCGATACCGGCGGCCGTAAGCGGGTGGTGGAGCATCTGGTGGAACACCTTCGGGGGGATCGTGGCGACGTCGGCGCCCATCCGGGCGGCCTCCATCACGTGCACCGGGGTGCGCACGCTGGCGGCCAGCACCTGGGTGTCGAAGGCGGACGCCGCGAAAGCCTCGACGATCTCGGCGAGGTGACCGAGGCCGTCCTCGTTGATGTCGTCGTAGCGGCCGATGAACGGCGAGACGTAGGCGGCGCCGGCCGACGCGGCGAGAATCGCCTGGTTGGCCGTGAAGCACAGGGTCATGTTCACGCGGATGCCCTCGCGGGCCAGAGCCGAGGTGGCGCCCAGGCCCTCACGACTGGTGGGCAGCTTCACCACGATCCGTGGATCAATGGCCGCCAGGCGCCTGCCCTCCGAGACCATCGTGGGGACATCATCGGCCACGACCTCCGCCGACACCGGGCCGTCCACGAGCTCGCAGATACGCCGGTAGATGTCGTCCTCGTCACCCTCCACCTGCGCAAGCAGGGTGGGGTTGGTGGTGGCGCCGCTCAGCACCCCCCACCCGGCGATCTCCTCGATGTCGGCGAGGTTCGCGGTGTCGATGAACAGCTTCACGAGAGGCCCCCCGGGGGATCGGTGATCACCCCACCGAGGCTACCAGCCGTCCCCCGCGGCGCCCGCGCGCAGCGCACATCAGGGACAGTTGGGCCACCACGGTGATGGGTGCCCGGTGCAGGAGGGCCCGGGCCCCCGGGCGCGCCCGTCACGGCGGCGTCCGCGCGGAGCGCAGGCGACGTCGGCCGCCCTCCTCGAGCACGCCCCCGGCCACGATGAGCACGGCCGCCGCGACGAACCACCACTGGCCGCGCCTCTCGTCCCCGACCCGTGCGACCGTGAGGGTCGCGGGCACCCACGCCACGCGGACGGTCCCATCGGTGCCCTCGATGTCGTCGCCCCGGTAGATCAGCCCGCGGGCCGCCACCTGGTGGGCGATGATGACATCCCCGGTCCACACGAACCGGCACGAGCGGGCCGATCCGGTGCCCGTGCACTGCTCCACGCGCTCGCGGGGCTGGAAGTCCACGATGGGAGCACCCGCGGAGGTGACCGGAACGCCGGACTGCGCGCACCCCGCCCACCCCAGCACCGATCCTGCGGCGATGAGGAACCCGCCGATGATCATCCGGCCGAGTGGCGAGGTGCGCGCCATCCGCGCGACTGTGCCAGACGTGCGGGTCGGCGGGCGGCGGCCGTCTAGGCTCGCCCGATGCCGCTCCGCGTGTCCCTGCCGATCCTCGTGTTCGTCGCCGGCGCGGCGACCCTCGCCGCCGAGATCACCGGCGCGCGCCTGCTCGCCCCGTGGTTCGGGGCGAGCAATCTCGTATGGGCCAATGTCATCGGGCTCACCCTCATCTACCTGTCACTGGGCTACTGGCTGGGCGGGAAGATGGCCGACCGCTACCCGCGCCCACGCGTGCTCGGAGGCGTGGTGGTCGTGGCCGCGGTCGCGGTGGCCTTGCTGCCCCTCGTGCTCACCCCCGTGCTCCGGACCGCCCAGGGCGCATTCGCCAACCTCTCGGCCGGCGCGTTCGTGGCCTCGTTCGTGGGCACCATGCTCATGTTCCTCGTCCCCGTCACGCTGCTGGGCACCGTGTCGCCCTGGGCCATCCGGCTGTCGGTGACGGATGTGCGGACGGCAGGATCGGTGGCGGGGCGCCTGTATGCGATCTCCACCGTCGGGAGCATTCTCGGCACCTTCCTCCCGGTCCTCGTGCTCATCCCCGCCATCGGGACCCGGCGCACGCTCATCCTCATCGCGGCCGTGCTGGCCCTGGCGGCGGTCCCGCTGTTCGGGGTCCGGGCCGTCGCGGCCCCGGTGGTGCTGGCCGCAATGCTGCTGCTGCCGGTGGGCACCATCCGGGACGAGCCGGGCGAGACGATCCTGTTCGAGGCGGAGTCCCCCTACCAGTACGTGCAGGTGACCGAGGCGCCGGACGGCCAGCGCGTCCTCCGCCTCAACGAGGGGTGGGCGCTGCACTCGGTGCGCCCGGCGGACGGTGGGCCCCTGACCGGCGGTTACTGGGACGCGTTCCTCACCCTCCCCCTCCTCACCGGCGGCGAGAGCGCACGTATCGCGATCCTCGGCAACGCCGGGGGCACGACGGCCCGGTCGCTGCGGCTCACCTGGCCGGGGGTGCACGTGGACGGGGTCGAGATCGACCCGGTGGTCACCGAGGCGGGCAACCGCTACCTCGACATGGCAGGGACGAACCTCACCACGCACGAGGCCGACGCCCGCTTCTGGCTGGCGGGCGACCGCGGGCCCTTCAACGCCGTCATCGTGGACGCCTACCGCCAGCCCTACATCCCCTTCCACCTCGCGACCGCCGAGTTCTTCGGAGAGGTCCGGGACCGGCTGGAGCCCGATGGCGTCGTGGCGATCAACGTGGGCACGCCGCCCGACCAGACCGCGGTGGTTGATCGGATCGCCAGCACCATGCGCAGCGTGTTCCCGGCCGTCCTCACGGCCCGCTACGGGGAGTTCAACAGCGTGGTGCTGGGGTTCATGACGGCAACGGATGCGGACGCGGCGCAGGTGCGGCTGGCACACGCACGGGGTGCCACGGCGGTGGCCGCAGGCGTGCTGTCACCCCGGCTCACCGCGGTGGCCGCGGGCGGCGAGGTGCTCACCGACGACCACGCACCCGTGGAGCAGATGACCGATCAGGCAATCCTCGACTACCTCTCCGCGGGGGCACCCGGGGCGTAGCCTCACGGCATGGACATCCAACGCATCGCCATCGTCTCCGTGCCGGTGTCCGATCAGGACACCGCCATCACCTTCTACCGCGACGTGCTCGGCCTCGAGGTCGTCATCGACAGCGAGTTCGCGCCCGGAATGCGCTGGGTACAGATTCGTACCGCGGTGGCGGGTGCGAACTTCTCACTGACCACCTGGGGACCCCCGGAGGCCGTGGGCAGCCTGCGCGGGGTCATCGTGCAGGTGGACGACGCCCACGCCGCCGCCGACGAGTTGCGTGAGATGGGCACGGCCATCGTGCGCGAGGACTACGACACGCCATTCGGCCACTTCGTCGAGGTGCAGGACCCCGACGGCAACGGCATCGCGCTGTGGGAGGCGCCCCCGGGGATGGAGAACTCCGCGATCACCGGCTGACCCCGGGCGGTGGAGGGCGGGCGGGGTCCGGCGGCCCGCGGGCCGTCACGGCCCCGGCGGGGAGCGCACCTGCCGGGTTCCTCGGTGGGGACCCGGCCCGGGGTGCGCAGCGGGCGCGAATCCGAGGGCCGACGCTCAGGCGGAGGTTCCGGGGCCCATGCGTGTGCCAACGGCGCCGACGCCGTGGGCACACGGCGTCGCGGCACTGCCGTGTGAGTAACCGCATGGGATGGCAGGGGATGCGCCTGTACCCACCGCAGACCCCGTGCCGGCGCCCGGATGGGGGTGGGAGACCTGCCGTCGGCATACAACCGCCGTGGGCGCGGGGTCACGCGGGCACAGGTGCCGGTCACCCGCGCCCGCGGGGATGCCCCCGGTGCTACCTGACCCTGAGCGCCCGCACCGAACGGGCGAGGGGAGCAGTGCGCTTGAGCGCCGTGGTGGTGACGCTCCACCTCCCCTTCGCGAGGGCGATGGTGCACCGGTAGGTACGCGCTGCCGTGCGGCCGTTGCCCCTGACGGTGCAGCGCCCGGTGGCCCTGCGCGGGCGAGCGGTGGCCGGGTTCGCGCTGTGTGTGGTGGCCACCTTTGCCGTGGTGGCGCTCTGGGTGACCCGGGTCGCGCTCCCGGGGGCGCGGCCGGTGGTGGTGCATGTGCGGCGATTGCAGCGGGTGGATGCGGCCAGCCGTGGCAGTGATGTGTCATCCGCTGCCGGCACGGCGGTGATGGCCACCGCAACGGAGGTGCTCGCCTGACCGCTGAGGTCGCTCATGGTCACCGTGACCGATCCCGAGGTGACCTCCGCTGCGGTGCCGGAGATCACCCCGGTGGCCGGATCGAGCACGATTCCTCCGGGCAGGGCCGGGCTCACGGTGAAGGAGGCCGTGCCGGTGCGTGCCACGACCGGGCGCAGGGCCGTGATGGCGGTGCCCGCCACCGCGCTCACCGGGCCCGGGTAGGACACCGAGGCGGTGCCGAAGCCGTAGACGGCGTACGCCGATCCGGTGCCCGCGGAGCCGATCTCCTCCGCCTTCGGCGCCCCGATGATGACGTCGGCCTTCCCGTCGCCATTGAGGTCCCCCGCGCCTGATACCGGCCGACCGCTCCGGTCAAGCGCATGGGCACCGTCAATCCGGAAGCCGCGGGCGCTCGGTGCGGCGAAGGCATGCAGGTCGAGGTTGGCCTGGGACGCGGATCCGTACACCACATAGGACGATCCGGAGGTGACCCCGTTGTTGTCCGCCACGGGATCCCCGATGATGACATCGGGGATCCCGTGGCCGTTGAGGTCCCCCGCTCCTGATACCGAGGTGCCGTTGTTGTCACCCCCGGTGGCGGCCGTCGGCCCGCCGGGCGATGCGTGACGGCTCACGCGGGCAACGGTGCCTACGCGGTGCGGACCGGCTGCCAGCGCGCGCGGATGCCCGTGGGCGCCACGCGCTCCACGCGGACATCCGCGGTGACTCCACCGGCCGACAGGGCGGCCCGGGCGGCGTCGGCAACCGCCCCGGCCGCATCCGGGGTCACCCACATGAGCATGCTCGGCCCCGACCCCGACACGGTGACACCCAGCAGGCCGGGCAGCGCGATGGCGCGCAGCGCGTCGCGCCCGGGGCACATGGGCCCGCGGTGGGGCTCGTGGAGGCGGTCCTCAAGGAACGGGGGGATCTCGTCCACCCAGCCGCGCTCGAGGGTGAGCAGGAGGCCCGCGGTGGCCGAGATCGAGTGGGCCGCCGTGCCCACCGGCACCTCGGCGGGCATGGCCCCGCGCGCCTCACCGGTGCTCACCCGGGACGATGGAACCACGAGGACGAGGGCGAGTCCGTCCGGCGGCTCCACCCGCAGCGCACGGGGTCCGGGGACCAGGGCCGTGATGCCGCCGTCGAGGCAGGCGGCGGCGTTGTCGCCGTGCCCCTCCAGATCAATCGCGCGGGCGAGGATGTCCGACGGGCTCCATCGCAGGTCGCCCACCGCGTTGGCCGCCACCAGCCCGGCGCACACCGCCGCGGCCGACGACCCGAGGCCACGGCCCAGCGGGATACGGTTGCGGCAGGTGATCTCCAGCCCGTCGAGGTCGGGCAGCCCGGCCAGCATCGCGCGGCACAGGAGGTTGGACGCGTCCTCGGGTACCTCCCCCACGCCCTCGCCCTCAATGCGCACCGCAAGCGGCCCCGGGCGCCGGCGGATGACGACCTCGTTGGCCAGATCGAGAGCCAGGGCCAGCACGTCGAATCCCGGGCCGAGATTGGCCGAGGTGGCCGGCGCGGTGATGGTGAGGGCGTCGGAGTCAGTCGCCATAGAGGGCCCGCTCGGCGGCCGCGTAGTCGGCCGGGATCTCGATGACGGACC
Organism: Actinomycetota bacterium; assembly: GCA_005792725.1. GTDB lineage: Bacteria > Actinomycetota > Thermoleophilia > Miltoncostaeales > Miltoncostaeaceae > SYFI01. Next base: position 291 of record SXQZ01000093.1, on the reverse strand, counting down.
CGCTCTCGGCGATCGCCGTGTCCGGGTCCTTGAGGCCGTTGCCCGTGAGCACGCACACCACGCGTTCGCCGGGCGTGACGCGGCCGGCGGCATGCGCCTTGATCAGGCCGGCCACACCCGCGGCCGATGACGGCTCACAGAACACGCCCTCGGTGGCGGCCAGCATGCGGTAGGCGGCGAGGATCTCCTCGTCGGTCACCGAGTCGATGAGGCCGCCAGACTCGTCACGGGCCGCTATCGCGTTATCCCATGAGGCCGGGTTGCCGATCCTGATCGCGGTCGCGATGGTCT
>SXQZ01000092.1 GCA_005792725.1 Actinomycetota bacterium | reverse complement strand
GTGGATGCCGCGAAGCACCTGTCCCAAATGCCGGGAGGCCAGAAGCGTCGCAAGGTCGACGAGGCGCGCCTCTGACCCGTCGTCGTGGCGGCGGCCCTCATCCTGGGAACGGGCGCCGGGGCGGCGCTCGTCATCAGCACGGGCGGTGCCGAGGCGCCGGTCCCGGGAGCGCCATCGGGTGGCGGGGGAGGGATACCGGGCATCGTCCCGCTCCCACTCGCATCCGTCACCGATGCCGACCCCGGGGGGGAGGGCCGCGAAATGCCGGGCGAGGTGCCGCTGGCCTTCGACGGCAATGAGGTCACGGCCTGGCGCACTGAGCGCTATGCGACTCCCGGCTTCGGGGGACTCAAGGAGGGCGTGGGTCTGGCGCTCGCCTTGGAGGCGCCCGCCGTGGCGCATCGGCTCGACCTCACGGACGTGGGTTCGGGTGGGGCGTTCGAGGTGATCGCCGGTGATCCCGGCCCCGGTGCGCGCGTGGTCGGGCGGGGCTCATTCAGCGGCGGCCACCAGCAGGTGGACCTGCAGGAGGGCCCGCCATCGGGCCTCTACACGCTGTGGATCACCGAGCTGCCGGCGAACGCGCAGGGCGGGGGGTACCGGGCATCCGTGTCGGAGATCGCCCTGGAAGGCACGCCCGGGTAGGCGCCGAACATAACGGCATGGCGCTGCCCGGTCCATGGGAGGACTCCCTGCGCGACCTCGACGACCGCCTGTCGCGGCAGGCCGGCCGCGCCCGGGCGCTCGCGCCCGCCTCACGGGCGGGCTACGTGCGCGACTGCCGACGCGTGGCGACGTGGCTTGCCGGGAGAGGCGTCGCCGGCCCCCGGAACATCACGCCATCCATGCTCGAGGCGGCCCTGAGGGACATCGGCTGGGCGGCGTCCACCCAGCGCCGCGCGCTCACATCACTGCGCGAGTGGCTCGGCCCCTGCTTCGAGCGGGGGCGGTGCCCGGCGTCGCTCATCGATGCGCCGCGGGCCGAACCCAAGCCCGTGCCCAGGCTCTCGCAGGACGATGCGTCCGCGCTGGCAGCGCAGGCGGGGGCACTCGTGCGGGCGGCCCCACCGCGCTCCACCAGGCGGGCGCTGGCGATCCGCGACCGGGCGCTCATCGAGGTGCTCTACGGCAGCGGGCTGCGGCGCCAGGAGGCATGCGACCTCGTGCTGTCATCACTCGACTTCGAGCACGAGACGCTGTCCGTGGTGGGTAAGGGCGGGCACTCGCGCACGGTCCCCATGACCGAGCCGTGCGTGGATGCCCTGCGGGAGTGGCTGGGTGAGGGCCGCCCGCGGCTGGCGGCCGCCTCGGGTCTTGGCGCGGCCGCACGCGCGAGGGTCTTCCTGTCCCGCTCCGGCGGCGCCATGGACGGAGCGTCGGTCTACCGGGTCGTGCACCGCATGCTGCAGGGGCTGGGGCGCGGCGGCGGACCCCACCTGCTGCGCCACGCTGCCGCCACGCACCTCCTCGAGGGCCCGGGCGGCACCGGCGGCGCCCACCTGCGCGTCGTCCAGGAGTTCCTCGGCCACGCGAGCCTCGCGACCACCGAGCGCTACACCGGGGTCACCACCAAGGCGATGCAGGGGATCCTGCGCGCCGCTCATCCGCGGGGGTAAGGGTGCCCGGGGGGCATCTCGTGGACCCGGAGGGCTTTCGCAGGCTGGCTGCCGGCTTCGTCGTCACCAGGGGCAGCGCGAACACGCGCGCGGCGTACGCCCGCGACCTCCGGCTGCTCGGCGAGGCGCTCGGCGTGACGGGGGGACCGGCGGACGCCCCCCCGTTCGGGGTCGAGGACGACCCCGTGGCCCGGGCGGCGGCCGGGCACATGGCCCGCGTCGCCCCCGGCTGGTGGCAGGACTGGCGTGACGGGCTCGACGGCCGGCCATCGAGCCGGTCACGCCGCGTCGCCGCGGTGCGGTCCTTCTGCCGTTGGTGGTCCCGTGCGTTCGACCTGCCCAACCCGGTGGAGGACCTCCGCCCGCCCGCAATTGCGTCACATGGCCAGGAGCGCCTCACGCGCGAGGTCGTGGCCCTCTCGGCCTCGCAGGTGAGGCGCATGTGCGAGGCGGCCGCGGCGATGCCGGGGCCCACGGGTGTGCGGACCAGTGCGCTCATCGAGGTCCTCTATGGCTGCGGCATCCGTGCCGCCGAGGCTGCGGGCCTCGACATCTCCGCCCTTCACCTGGACGACCCGGACGACCCGTTCATCGTCGTCCTCGGCAAGGGGGGCCGCCACCGGGCGGTCGCCGTTCCCGGGGCGGCCCGCGAGGCCCTGTCGCGCTATCTGGCCACCGGGCGCCCGGACCTCCGGGCCCGGGATGTGAGGCCCCGCCCCGATCAGGTGCGCCACCGTGACGCCGATGCGGTGTTCCTGGGCACCCGCGGCCGGCGTATCGGACGATCGGACGTCTGGCGCGAGGTCCGCCGGGTCGCCGACGCCGCGGGCCTGGTGTCGGAGGGGGTGCGCGTGTTCCCGCATGCGCTCCGGCACTCCTGCGGCACGCACCTCGTGCAGGGTGGTGTGGACATCCGCTATGTGCAGGCCCACCTGGGGCACGCGAGCCCGGTCACCACCGAGGTCTACACGCACGTCACCGCGGGCCACCTGAGGGACGACTTCGACCGCGCCCACCCGCGGGCCCGGCGCTCCCCGGACCCCGGTGACCCCAGCGCCCGGAGCGGGTGACGATGACCGGGGCCCGCCCTACCCGGCCACGACCACCTCGGGTGTGATCGTCGTACCCCTCACCACCAGCCGGCCCACCGAGGGGCGCATCGCGTCCGGGCCGAGTTGGGTGCGGTAGCGGCGTACTACCCGGTCGGCGATCCCGGCCGCACCCCGGCGTGGGTCGCGGCTGCCCTCCAGAGTGCCCCATGGGCAGACGGCTCCCGGTGAGAAGACCAGGACGTCCCCCACCCACCTGATGACGGCCTCGTGCCAGTGGCCGAACACCACGGCGTCCACGCCGTCGTCGTGGAAGGCCCGGGCCATCGCCCGCGCCCGGCCGGCGTCGAAGGCGAGGCGGCGTCGCGCGGCGGCGTGGGCGCCGACCACGAGGGCGTCGGTGGCGCGGCGCGTGCCGTGGGTGAGCCCGACCCGGACCGGACCGGCCTGC
>SXQZ01000091.1 GCA_005792725.1 Actinomycetota bacterium | reverse complement strand
TGTCCCACTGGCCGAACATGTCGCGGTGGCTGAACACCCGCTCCTTGGCACGCGCGCGCTCCTCGTCGCGCCGCGCCCCGCCGAAGCAGGCGTCGAACTCATGCTCTGCGATGGCGTCGAGCAGCGTGGTGGTCTGGAGGCGGTTGCGGCTGGCCCGCGGGCCGGTCTCGTCCTGCACGCGCCCACGGGCAATGGACTCCTCGACGCTCGCCACGATCAGGCGACCGCCGATCGCCGGCACGAACCAGTCGCGGTACCCGATGACCTCGGGGAAATTGTGACCGGTATCCACGTGCATGAGCGGGAAGGGCAGGCCCGCTGGCGCGAAGGCCTTGGTGGCGAGGTGCGCCAGCACGATGCTGTCCTTGCCGCCGCTGAACAGCAGCACCGGGCGGGCGCACTCGGCGGCGCACTCACGGATGATGTGCACGGCCTCGGCCTCGAGCACGTCAAGCGTTCCGAGCTCGGTCAGGGTCGTCACGTGGCGGGCCCCCCCGAGGGGTGCAGTCCGCACTCGGTCTTCTGCATGTCTGCCCAGCGGCCCTCGCGGCCGGTGCCGGGCCGGGTGCACCAGGTGCACCCGATCGAGGCGTACCCCTGGGCGTGCAGCGGGTTCACGATGAGGTCGCGCTCGCGGATGCGCGCCCACACGTCGTCCGCGGTCCAGTCGGCCAGCGGGCTGAGCTTCCAGTTGCCGCGGGCCTCGTCGAACTCCGCCTTGGGCGTCGCGGCGCGCGTCGGTGCCTGGTCGCGGCGCACGCCCGTGATCCACGCGTCAAGGCCGGCGAGCGCACGGCCCAGCGGGTCGACCTTGCGGATGGCGCAGCACCGGTCGGGGTCGCGCTCCCACAGGCGGTCACCCCACTCGGCGGCCTGCTCCTCGGGCGACGGTCCGCGGAAGGCCTCGATGACCATCCCATACCGGTCCTCGTACGCACGCCACGTCTCGTACGTTTCGGGGAACAGGAAGCCCGTGTCGAGGGCGAACACCCGCGCGTCGGGGCGCACGGCGAACACCATGTCGAGCAGCACGGCCTCCTCCTGCTGGAACGAGCAGGCGAGCGCGATGTCCGGATGGAAGGCGTCGAGGGCCAAGGCGACGATCTCGTCGGCCGTGAGCCCCTCTGCGTCCGCGGGTGTGAATGGAAGCCGATTGTTCATGCGAAGTACGCACATGGCTTATACCTGACCTCGCCCGGCGCGGGGGGAATGGAATCACATTGGGGATGACCCGTCCGCGGGCTCGGGGACACCCCGGGCGAGCAGGGGCCCTCGGGGGGCCTACCCCGGAGGCGACCCCGCCCGGGTGACCCGCTGCACCAGAACCGACGCGCCCCCCACGCCCATCTCGTCGCCGGAGGTGACCGCAGCACACACGGCCGCCGGGGAGAGAACGTCCTCGTCATAGACGATGACGATGCTCTCGTCGCCCGGCATCAGGAAGGTGGCCTCGCCGAACGCGGTGTACCGCGTCGCCCCGATGCCGATGACCACCCGCTCCGGGCACCCGGCCTCGTGCAGGTACTGCCCCACGGGCTCGAGCGGCGTGCCGGGGGACCCCTCCTGATTGGCCAGGCGTTCGATGATCCAGTCCGTCAGTGTGGCCCCGCCGTAGGAGTAGCCCCGGGCCGGGCTGTCAATGCCGTAGTCATGCACCCGGCCCGCGCGCCGGAGGAAACACGCGATGCGCAGGGTGGCCAGCGCGCCGCCCGGCGAGAGGTCGCTCACCGCGAAGCCGCGGGCGGCAATCCCCTTCGACGCGGGCGCCCAGTTCTTCTTCTCGCTGATCTTGGGAGCGCCGGCCACGCGGATGGAGCAATCGTTGAACGCCGCCACGGCCTGAGGGGCAATCGCCACGACCCGCCCGGCATCGTCGTAGTCCACCCGGCAGACGGCCCCCACCTCGGGCTCGATCTGGAGGTCCACCGCGTCGTCGTCCCCGGGCCAGGTGAGGGTGGCGGTGCTCAGGGGGAACACCCCGAGGTAGCCGTCACGCCCCGGCATGTACCACGGGAAGAGGCCCTTGGGGGCGGTGGCGGACTCGGCCACGACATTGACGAAGTCGGCCGCCTCGCCCGCCTGCTCGAGGTGCCCGGCGAAGTTGCCGGCCACGCCGATGCCCGCGGCGCCGCGGAGGCCCTCGATGTCCAGATCAATCACCCGCGGCACAGTACCCATGCGGCCTGTCAGTGACCGTTGTCCCCGCCGCCCGGCGGCACGGCGCTCCGTACGGGCGCCGGGGCGATGCGCACGGCCTACAATGCCCGGTCCCACGCAGTCCACGACAAGGGAAGGTTCATGTCGGCATTCGACGCCGAGGTCCACAAGACCCGGGAGTACATGCAGTCCCCGCGCTTCGCGGAGATCACCCGCATCTACTCCGCACGCATGGTGGCTGAGCAGAAGGGCACCATCGCGCAGGACTACACCGTGGCCCGTGAGGCCGCCGAGGGCTTCCACGCGCGCCTGCGCGATCTCTTCGCCGAGGGCCGGTCCATCACGACCTATGGCCCGTACTCCCCGGGGCAGGCCGTCGCCCAGAAGCGTGCCGGCATCGAGGGCATTTACCTGGGCGGCTGGGCCACCAGTGCCAAGGGCTCGATCAACGAGGACCCGGGGCCCGACCTCGCGTCGTACCCGCTGAGCCAGGTGCCCGACGAGGCGGCCGCCATCGTGCGCGCCCTGCTCACGGCCGACCGGAACCAGACGTTCGCACGCGCCCACATGAGCGCGGCCGAGCGCGCGGCCACCCCCGAGGTGGACTTCCGCCCGTTCATCATCGCCGACGCCGACACCGGCCACGGCGGGGATGCCCACGTGCGCAACCTCGTGCGCCGCTTCGTCGAGGTCGGCGTTCCCGGCTACCACATCGAGGACCAGAAGCCGGGCGCCAAGAAGTGCGGGCATCAGGGCGGCAAGGTCCTGGTGCCGAGCGACGAGCAGATCAAGCGCGCATCCGCAGCCCGCTTTCAGCTCGACGTCATGGGTGTGCCGGGCATCGTCGTGTGCCGCACCGACGCCGAGGCCGCCAACCTGCTGGACGGCTGCGGCGACGAGCGCGACCAGCCGTTCATCCTCGGGGTCAACGGCACCGCCGTGCCGGCGTACCGCGCCGCCTTCCTCGGCATCATCCGGCAGCTGCACGAGGCCGGCATCGCCGAGCTGAACGGCCACCTGCTCTACGCGGTGTCCGCGGAGGAGCAGGCCGAGGCGGACACCTGGCTGGCGCAGTCGGGCGTGGCGGCCACCGTGGCCGGCATCGCCGCGACCCACCTGGCCGACCCGGAAGCGCTGCCCGAGAACACCCTCGACGCCGCCGCCGATGCGTTCCTGGCCGAGTGGGAGGCCGGGGCCGGCCTCTCGACCCTGGCGGAGGCCGTGGCCACCGCCATCCAGTTCCGCATCGACGAGGGCGTGGACGTCGGCATGACCGTCGACGAGTGGAACGCCTTCTCGCACCGCGCCGGCTGGTTCCAGATCCGCCAGGCGGCCCGCGAGATGGGCGTCGAGGTCGACTGGAGCGCAGACCGGGCCAAGACGCCCGAGGGCTACTTCCAGATCCGTGGCGGCATCCCGTACGCGGTGGCCAAGTCGCTCGCCGTGGCGCCGTTCGCCGACATCCTCTGGATGGAGACCAAGACGGCCGACCTGGAGGACGCCAAGGAGTTCGCCGACGCGATCCACGCCGTCTTCCCCCACCAGATGCTGGCGTACAACCTGTCGCCGTCATTCAACTGGGACACGACCGGGATGGATGACGACCAGATGCGCGCCTTCCCCGTGGAACTCGGCCGTATGGGCTTCGTCTTCAACTTCATCACGTACGGCGGCCACCAGATCGACGGCCTCGCCGCCGAGGAGTTCTCGCAGTCGCTCAAGGAGGACGGCATGCTCGCGCTGGCGCGCCTGCAGCGCCGCTTCCGCCTGCTGGAGTCCCCGTACCGCACGCCGCAGACCCTGGTCGGCGGACCGCGCGGCGACGCCGCCCTCGCCGCCCTCACGGGGCAGACGGCAACGACCAAGGCCATGGGGGCCGGCTCCACGCAGCACCAGCACATGGTGCAGACGGAGGTGCCGCCGAAGACGCTGGTCGACTGGCTGGGTCCCTGGAAGGAGCACAACGGGATCACCGACGACCTCGCGGTCGTGCTGCGCCCCCACACCCCGGGGTCGCAGATCCTCGAGCTCTCGCTGAGGAACGCCGGGGGCGACAAGGTCGCGAACATCGTGTTCACCGTGATGGAGGACCGCGCGGGTCGCGTGTTCCTGTCGGTGCGCGACCAGAACACCTTCGACCTCGGCCTGCGCCGCAAGCGCCTGATGACGCTGATGCACCTCTTCCTGATCCACCGCTACAAGGCCGGGGCGATCCACTACCTCGCGCCGACGGAGGACAACCGGAACGCCGCCGACGCCCTCGAGCGCCGCGGGCTGTTCACCAACGCCCACGATGAGGTCGGCGACATCATCGTCGCCGACATCAACGGCGACACCGTGGCCGGGCTGGTCCGGCCCGACTCGGCCGACCGCCAGGCCCTCATCGAGGGAGCCGGCAGCAAGTAGCGCAGGAACGATCGGCTCTGCCCGGCGCCCCCGTCCCGATCCATCCGGGGCGGGGGCGCTACCGTTTGCGGGCATGAGCCACCCGCCCGCCCCGACCCCTGAGGAACGCCGTGAGGCCGGGCGCGCCCTGCGCAGGGTCACGCCCCGGTCGTCCCTGGCCGGCTTCCGGGTGGGCGCGCCGCGCTTCGATCCGCTCGCGGTGCTGGCAGGTCAGGACCGAACCCGCATCCCCGACCTCGTGCCCATCCGGTACGGACGCATGTCGGTGTCCCCCTTCACCTTCCTGCGCGGGTCAGCCGCCGTCATGGCGCGCGACATCGCCGGCCTGCCCGGCACCGGTATCCGCGTGCAGTGCTGCGGGGACTGCCACCTCCTCAACTTCGGCGCGTACGCGACACCGGAACGCAACCTGGTATTCGACGTCAACGACTTCGACGAGACGCTTGAGGCACCGTTCGAGTGGGACCTCCGGCGCCTGGCGGCCAGCATCCACGTGGCGGCGCTCGACAACGGATTCACCGCCGCGGAGGCCCGCCTCGCGGTGCTGGCGGGCATGGGCCAGTACCGCGAGGCCATGGACGCGCTCTCCCGGCTCACCAGTCTGGAGGTGTGGTACGCGCGGGTTGACGTGTCGCACATCGAGGCGCTCATCGGCGACGAGGGCCGCCGCCGGAACCTCCGGGAGAGCCTCAGGAAGGCCCGGCGCCGGGACAACCTGCAGGCGCTGGAGAAGCTGGGCACCATCACGGAGGGCGGGCGGGTGCGCATCAAGGACCAGCCGCCGCTGGTGATGCACGTCACCCTTCCCGGGGACGAGGGACAGGTCGTCGAGATCATCCGCGGGCGCTACCGCCGGACCCTGCAGGAGGACCGCCGCCGCCTATTCGACGGCTACCGGTTCGCCGACACCGCCCGCAAGGTCGTGGGGGTGGGATCGGTGGGGCTCGATGCGCGCATCGCCCTCCTTCTCGGCCGGGACGACCGCGACCCGCTCTTCATGCAGATGAAGGAGGCCCGCCCATCGGTGCTCGCCCGCTACGCGGGTGCCAGCCCGTACCGCCATCAGGGCGAGAGGGTGGTTCAGGGGCAGCGCCTGATCCAGGCGGCCAGCGACATGTTCCTCGGGTGGTACACAGGCATCAACCGGCGGCACTACTACGTCCGCCAGTTGCGCGACATGAAGGCGTCCGCCGACGTGGCCACGATGACGCCGAAGGACCTCCCGCGGTACGCGATGCTCTGCGGCAGGACGCTCGCGCACGGGCACGCACGCACCGGCGACCCGTGCATCATCTCCGGGTACCTCGGCTCCGGAACCGCGTTCGACGAGGCGATGGCCGACTTCGCAGGTGACTACGCCGCGCAGACCGCCGCTGACCACGCCGGCCTCGCGCAGGCCATCGACGAGGGGCGCATCACCGTGGTCACGGGCATCTAGGCCGGACCGACGTCCCGGTGGCGGTTCCCCGCCATCCACGGCCACAGAACCCGGTCCGCGACGTGCTCGGCGGTCGCACCGGCCCCCAGGACCCGGCTCATGCGTCGCACGTACCGGCCGGGGTCCACCCCGCGGGTCCCGTCTAGCCTTCGGCGATGCCCGCCGATGCGCCCCGGACCCGGTCCCACCGGATGCCGTTCCTCTCCCACAGCGCACACGCGGTCTACGGAACCATCGTGGCCACCGCCGTGCTCGCGGGCACCGACGCCGCCATCGAGGACTGGGACAGCGGGGAGTTCCTGGCGACGGTGATCACCACCCTCGTCGTGCTGTGGCTCGCGCAGATCTACGCGTACGCCCTCGGCGACATCAGCGGCGGACGCCTGCGCGAGCGCATCGGCGATGCGGCGAGCGAGCACTGGCCGGTCCTTGAGCCCATCATCCCCTTGGGACTTCCGCTGATGCTCGGCACCCTGGGCGTGCTCACCGAGGCCACCGCCGTGCTCGCCACGTTGAGCGTGGCGGTCGTGGCCCTCGCGGTGTGGGGTGGCCTCGCCGCCCGGCAGCGCGGTGGCTCGCTCCACTGGGCGATTGGCGCCGGCGTGCTCAGCGCACTGGTGGGCGTGGTGATCATCGTCCTCAAGACATGGCACTGACGGACCGGCGGCCACCCCGGGAGCGCCGTCCGCGATCCCCGAAGGGGCGGGGAATGGCCGTCGCGGAGATCCTGGCCGAGGAGCGGCCCGTCGTCCCCATCCCCCTCACCCACCGAAACGCGTACGAGCTCCTTGCGGCCACAATCCTCTCCGCGCAGTGCACCGACGTCGTCGTCAACACGGTGACCCCCGCGCTGTTCGCGCGCTATCCCACGCCTGCCGACCTCGCGGACGCCCGCACCGCGGACCTCGAGGCGATCATCCACGCGACTGGATTCTTCCGCGCGAAGGCGAGATCGCTCATCGGCATGGCCACGGGGGTGCAGGAGCGCTTCGGTGGCGAGGTACCCGGCACGATGGACGACCTCGTCACGCTGCCCGGCGTGGGACGCAAGACCGCCAGCGTCGTCCTGGGTCAGTGGTTCGCCGTGCCCGCCATCGCCGTTGACACCCATGTGCTGCGCCTGTCGAAGCGTCTGGGGCTCACCGACTCGACCGACCCCGTGCGCGTGGAGGCCGACCTCAAGGCGATTTGGCCCCGTGCCATGTGGGCCGACACGGGCCTGCGCCTGATCCTCCACGGCCGCGCCACCTGCACGGCACGCCGCCCGAGATGCAACGAGTGCCCGCTGTGGAACGCCTGCCTCACCCGCGGGGCCCGCTGACCCCGACCCCGGTGCCAGGCCCATCGCCGGTCCCCCGGGGTACGGCGATGGTCCAGCCGGCCGGTGCCCAGCCGGTCACGAGAGCGATCACCCGCGACCCGTTACGGGCCTGATCTAGGGGCGCGGGGCCGCCGGGGGTTCACGGTTACGTCCCGGCTACCGGGGCGCGGGCCGCCGGGGGATACGGACGGTTACGTGCCCGCTGCCGGGGCGGGGGGCCGCCGGGAGGGCTAGAGGGCGGCCGGGGGCGGCGGGTCCTGCCGCTCGCGCAGGAAGCGCTCCAGTTCCGCCACCAGCTCGTCACCGGACGGCAGATCATCGTCATCGAAGTGGTCGTCGTCGGCGGCCCGCTCGAGTTGCTCGACGAGCTGCTGGAGACGGGGGTCGGCGGCAACCACCTGATCCACCTGGTCCTCGAACTCCCGCGCGTGGGAGCGCACCTCGGTGGTGTCCACGCACACGCCCGTGACGCTGCACACGCCATCGAGCAGGGCCAGCTCGGCCTTGTGGTTCACCACCCCGGCAGCGTAGTGCGAGGTCGGCGCCCAGAGCGACACCGCCTCCAGGCCGCGCTCGGCGGCGAGCAGGTGCAGCACGCCCACGATGCCCGTGGGGCCGCGGTAGCCGGGCGGGCGTGTGTCGAGCCCCTCCACCAGCCCGTCCTGGGTCGTCATGACGGTGAGGGTCACCTCCCGGGTGTGCGGCACGTCGGCCAGCAACGCGCCGAGCGTGACGAAGCGCCGGGCACCGAGTGATTCGACGCCATCGAGAAGGAGCCGGCAGAACGTCGGCCAGCGCATCGAGGGCTCGCCCCCCACCACCAGCACGAGGTCATGAGCGGCGTCGGGACACCGTGCCGCCGTGATCTCCACCTCGGGCCACGTGAGTGTGTGCTCGGGCCCCGTGAGGTCGATGATCGGCCGCGTCACCTGGAAGTCGTAGAACTCCTCCGGGTCGACCGACCCGATCGGCTGCGCATCCCGCTGGTCCGCGATGGTGGCGATGGCCGTTGAGGCCGCGCTCGCGGCATCGTTCCATCCGCGGAAGGCGACGACCACGACCGGGTCGCGCAGCGGCGGGTCGGGCGGGGTGATGGACAGCATTCCGGGCATGCGGGCATGGTGACAGGTGCGGGGCATCGCGGCCGGACGTTCGGCACGACGCCCGGCCGCTACCGTGCTCCGCGTGAGCCCCACGGGTCCCCACCCTGCGCGCACACGCGTGTTCGCTCTTGCCACCGCCGCCATCGCCGTGGACACCCTGATGTTCAGCGCCATCGTGCCGGCGCTGCCTGCGTACCAGCGCGAGATGGGACTGTCGGACACCGGCGTCGCCCTTATCTTCGCCGCCTTCCCCATCGCGCAACTCATCGTGGCCCTGCTGCTCCCGAGGTGGGTTGACCGTGCGGGGCGGCGCACGGCCCTGATGCTCGGCGCGATCCTGCTCGCGCTGTCGGGAGCCGTCTTCGCCGTCGCGACCGAACCCACCACGCTGGCCATCGCCCGCGCGGTGCAGGGGGGCGCCGCCGCGCTCACGTGGACGGGCGCACTCGCCGCCGTCAGCGACGTCTACCCCACGAACCAACTCGGGTTCCGCCTGGGTCTGGCCGAGACCGCGGGCGGCGGCGTGGGCCTGCTCGGGCCGCTCCTCTCGGGGGTTCTGGTCGATGCCATCGGGATCACGGAGACCTTCCTCCTCATCTCCGCCGTCCCGGTGGTTCTGGCCGCGTGCGTCACCGTCATGCCCGAGACCGCACGGCCATCGCGCCACCCGCCGTCGGTCCTCGCGGGCCTCCGCCGCGTGGCCCGCTCGCCGGGGGCCCGTGCCGGGGGGCTCGCCCTCATCCTGCTCGCGCTCGTCGAGGCCATGCTCGAGCCCCTGCTCCCTCTCGACCTGTCCGAGCGCCTCGGACTGTCGTCGAGCGCGATCGGGCTGGTGCTGGCCCTTGGCACCGCCACGCTCTTCCTCGGCGCGCCGCTCGGCGGCTGGTGGTCCGACCGGGTTGGCCGCCGACTGCCCCTCATCGTCGGTGGCGCCATCACGGCGATCGCCCTGCCCTTCGTGGCCCTCGGACCGGGATGGTGGGTGACGGTGGCGTTCGCCGCGTGCCTCGGCGGCGCGGCGGTGCTCGCCGCCCCCGCCGGCCCGCTGTTCACCGAGGCCGTCGATGCGATGGGCCACGCCGGGTCCTACGGACTCTCGGCGGCGGCGATGGTCGCCGTCTATTCGGTGGGCTACACGCTCGGGCCGCTGCTCGGCGGCGGATTGCAGATGGGGCTGCCGTTTCAGTGGGTCACAATCGTCGTCGCCGCCATCGTCGCCATCGGCACGGCCGGGATCGCGGTCATCGTGCCGCGCCGCTGACCGGCAGCGGGCACCGCACGTCGCGCGCTCCATGAAGGACGGCGACCGGCACGCCGGCGGCGCACTCACCTAGCATCCCGCCCCGGAATCGACCGGAGGACCCTTCATCGTGAGATGGACCCTGACCACCTGCCGCCGCGTGCGCGCCCGCACCGTCCCGAGCCGCTGGAGCACCCGCACGCCGCCACGTAAGGTGTCGCCAGCGGTGACCGGCCTCCGGCCGCGCACCCGCCGGACGGTGCACGGTGAAGCGCAGGCGTTCGGGGTGGATCAGGGCACACGGCGCGAGCCCTGCACGCTGAAGTTCGTCGAGAACACGCGCGTGGCCGGTACGGTGTCCTTCACGACGGAGGGGTAGGAGCGATCATGTCCACGATTGACCCCAAGCGCGCGGCGCTGGTGAAGGCGCTCATGGAGCGCGACCTCTACGCGATGCTCGACATCCCCAGGGACGCCGACGACGACGAGATCCTCGCCGCCATCGCCCGCCACCTCGAATTGGTCGAGGAGACCCCCATGCGGCACGCTGACCGCCAGGCGGAGATGCACTGGCTGGCATGGGCCGAGCGCGCCCTCGTCAGGGAGCCCGAGATGCGAACCGACTACGACGCGGCCCTCGCTGCCAAGGCCGCCGGTGAAGCCCGGGCCGTGGAGGCACGTCAGCGCGTACGCAACCTGCGCGTGGCCCGCGACCAGTTGGCCCGGCGCGAGGCCGGCCGGTCGGTGCCGGTCGAGGAGAAGAAGGTGAAGAAGACGGCGGCGACGCCGCGTCGTACCCCCAGCGCCGCCCCGCCCGCGGGTGCCGGGCCGGAGATCGAAGCGGTCATCGACGTCCGGGCGCAGACCGTCACGGTCACCGAGGACGACGCGGGCCACATCGCGCTCACCGAGACCGTCGAGGTGATCGAGGTCGACGGGGACGAGGCCGCCGTGGTGGTGGACACCGTCACGGTCACCGAGGACGACGCGGGCCACATCGCGCTCACCGAGACCGTCGAGGTGATCGAGGTCGACGGGGACGAGGCCGTCGAGCGCACCGGGGCCACGGCGCCCCAGGACGACCCCGGGGACCTCTAGCGCCCGAGGATCCGGCGGGCGGCCCACCGGCCGGTCGCCGCAACATCCTCCATGTGTGGGCCGGCGGCCACCGCGTCGCCGGCCACCAGCACCCGGGTCCAGTCCGGGTTGAGGGCCTCCTGATCCAGACGCTCACGGGTGGTCCCGTAGCGCCAGCGCGTCACCTGGGACCACACGGGCCGTTCCGCGCGCCTGCCCAGCACCTTCGCGAGCGCGGGCACGGCCTCCGCCAGCACCGCCCGGTCCGACTGCTCCATGAGTCGCTCGCTGGCGTCGGCGTCCAGGTGCACGGCGACCGGCAGCACCCCGTCCACCGGGTCGCGGCCCTTCGCGACCTCGTTGGTGACATACGCGATCGGGCCGGCGACCGGCCGGTGCGCGAACCATTCGGGCGTGGCCACGGCGACCCCGGCCACGACCACCACGGCCATGTCGTACCGCACGGCCCGCAGGTCCGCGGCGCGTACGCCCCCGCGCGGACTGTTGTCGAGGAGATCGGCGGCCTGCGCACCGGGGGCGGTGATCACGACCCAGTCGAACGCCCCGAGCGCCATGCCCTCGTCATCCACCGGCACGAGCAGGTCGCCATCGGCATGGACGCCGACCACCGTCACACCGGTGACAACCTCGATCCCCTCCGCCAGCGCCTCGGGCAACCGCGTCATTCCGGCGGGCCATGCCAGCCGGGCGGCGCCGTCGATGGCCCACCCGGGCGTGCGCCCATCCGGCGCCTCCACCTCCACCATGTCATCGCCCGCGAGGTCCACGACGTGCCCGGCGAGTACGCCTCCGCGTGGCACGTCGAGCACCGGCAGGCCACTATCCACCACGGCGCCGCCCTCCCCCCGACGGCACGCCATCCGCCCGCCCACGCCACGGCTCCGCTCGAGCACCACGACCTCGTGCCCGGCATCCATGACGTCGCGGGCTGCCACGAGGCCCGAGAGGCCGGCGCCGATGACGGCCACCCTCACAGGCCCGCCACCCCGGCGCCCCTCACCTGCGGGGCACGGCGCCACGGTCTCGCCGTACCCGGGTGGCGCCTCACGCGACCCATCCGGCCGTCGACCGACGCGGATATGACCCGGGAACGGGTGTGCGGGAAACCCGCATCCGAATCCGCGCCGCCCCGGATGTGCGCGCCACGCCGCGCGGGTACGTTTGGACAAGCAGTACGGACACTGACACCCGGGACCGGTGGCCTTCAGGCGCTGATTCGGGGGAACGGCCGCACAGGGCGCAAGCCTTGTGGGAGGACAGCCTCCCGGTGTCAGTCCGTACTGCGGAGGCCATCGAGCCGCACGCTCATCTCCACTAGGCGTGCTTCGGGCAGGCGCGCCGCCATGAGCATCTCCTTCGCGAGCCGCCCGCCGCCGCGCGCCGCCTCCGCCATCGCCTGCTCCACGTCAATGGCGAACCCGGCCTGGATACGGCGCCGGTCGTGATCCACCATCACCGGGCCCACCGGGCGCGTACCCGGTATCGCATGCGCGGCACCGGCCAGACGCTCGGAGGCCGCGGCGTCCAGAACGCCGGGGTTCTCGGCGGTGAAGCAGATGACGTACTCGCTCACCCGGCCAGACTAGTGACGGCCCCGGCCCACCTCCCCGCCCAGGCGCGCAGGGCATGGGCATCGGCCACCGCGTCCAGGTCGTCGAGCACCGCCACCCGGTCGGCCGCCGCGGTGTCGGCGCGCGCGAGCCAGGCCCATCCGGTCCCCCCCACCGCGCGGACCACCCCCACGCGGTACCCGGTCGCGGATGCGCCCATGGCCAGAAAGGCCTCCGGCAGGGCGGGGTGCGGCGCGAGCACCAGCACCAGCCGTCCGTCACCATCGAGCAGGTGCGGACCGGCGCCGTCGGTCAGGACCACCGGTAGGGTGACCTCGGCCAGGGCCATCACCCGGTCGGCCGACGCGAGTGCCCCGAGCCACCCGCATGCCGCCACGGCCTCGGGACGCGTGAGCCCGGGCATCAGCACCCGGCCATCGCAGCGCACCGCGAACCGGCGCGTCGGGTCGCTGCCCCCGATGGGGGCATCGGCAACCCGGATCACCTCCATTCCTGCCACGCTCTGAGCATATGCGCGCGATGGTCCTCACAGGGCCGGGGAGCATCCACACCACGCCGTTGAGGCTCGCGACGTTCCCCGACCCCGAGCCC
>SXQZ01000090.1 GCA_005792725.1 Actinomycetota bacterium | reverse complement strand
TCTACCGCCAGCTCCGGCGGCACACGCGAGCACACCAGACACGATATCGCATGAAGTTTCTGCTGGTCTTCAAGCAAGAGCGAAACGTCGCGACGTTTCTCGACACGATTCGCTGTCTGGTCGAGTCGGGGCACGAGGTCGTCCTGGTGATCACCCGGGCGGACCGTCCCCGCGGCCGGTCCGCCCACCCCGTGCCCACGCCCGTGGGCGATGCCGCCGCGGCAGCGGGGATCCCTGTGCTGGCACCGGCGTCGATCAACGCCCCGGAGTCGCTCGATGCAATGCGGGCCGCCGGGGCCGAGGCCCTCGTGGTGGCCGCCTACGGGCAGATCCTGCGTGATGATGTGCTCGCCGGCTGGCCCTGCCTGAACGTGCACTACTCGTTGCTGCCGGCGTACCGTGGCGCCGCTCCGGTGGAGCGCGCCCTGATGGACGGGGCGGAGGAGGTGGGTACCACGATCATGGTGATGGACGAGGGCCTCGACACCGGCCCGATCATCGAGTCGGTGCGGGTATCGCTGGCGAAGGACGACGATGCCGGGTCGCTGCTCATGAAGATGGGAGGGGCCTCGGGACCCGCGCTGATCCGTGCCCTCGACGCGCTTGAGGGCGGCTCGCTCGCCGCGACCCCGCAGCCGGAGGCGGGGGCGTCAGTCGCCGCGAAGATCACCGACGCCGACCGCCCCATCGACCCCCGCCGGTCCGCGACCGCGATCCAGGATCAGGTCCGCGCGCTGTCGCCCCACATCGGGGCCACCATCGGCATCGACGGCCGGGCGTACAAGGTGTGGCGCGTCACGCCCACCAACGCCGCGGCCGTCCCCGGGCTCGTGCGTGATTCCGGCCGGGTCATCCTCGGCACCGCCTCGGGTGGGCTGGAGGTCGTGGAGCTTCAGCCGCCGGGCAAGGCGCGCATGCACGGCGATGCATTCCTCAGGGGGTATCACGGTGACCTCGCCCTCACGTCCTAGGGACCCCCGCGAGCAACGCGCTTCGGTGTCGACCGCCCGGCGGGTCGCCCTGGGCGTGCTGAGGCGGGTGGACGACGGCGCCTACGCCGACCGCGCGCTGGGCGCCGAGTGCGCCCGCCTGCGCCTCGACCCCCGGGACCGCCAGCAGGCGCAGCACCTCGCCTTCGGCACCGTGCAGATGCGCCGCCTGCTCGACTGGCTCATCGATGGCGTCGCGGACAAGCCCGGGTCAATCGAGCCCGCGGTTCGTGACGTGCTGCGTCTGGGCGCGTACGAGATCATTGCGTCCGATGGCACGCCGGACTGGGCGGCCGTGGATCAGGCCGTGACCCTCGCGCGGTCGCTGCCCGGGTCCCACGGGCGCGGACCGGCGCGTGCGGGACTGGTGAACGCCCTGCTCCGGCGCATCGCGGCCGACGGGACGACCCGCATCGCCGCCCTCGGTGAGGACGCGACCGCGCTGCGCCACTCGTTCCCCGACTGGATCGCCGGGGGCCTCGTCCGCTCGCTCGGAGCGGCGGACGCCGAGTCCGTGATGGCCGCTGCCAACCGGCCCTCCGAATCGGCCGTGCGCTGGAACCCCCTGCGCGGGCCGCGCGAGGTCGTCGAGGCGGCCCTGCCGCCGTGGCACGGCGACCCGCTGATCCCGGAGGCGCTGGTACTGGAGCAGCCATTCGCCCTGGAGGAGTCCGATGTCTGGCGGGAGGGACGCGTGATGGCCCAGAGCCGCGCCTCGATGATCCCGGCCCGTGCGCTGAGGCCCCGCCCCGGCGAGCGGGTGCTCGACCTCTGCGCGGCGCCGGGGGCCAAGGCCACGCAGATCGCGGCCCTCGCGGACGGACGGGCCGAGGTGGTGGCGGTGGAGTTGCATCCGGCCCGCGCCCGGGCGCTGCGGGATCACGCCGCCCGGATGGGCGCCCGGATCACGGTGATCGAGGGGGACGGCCGGGAGGTCACGCTGCCGGGTGACGGCTTCGACGCCGTGCTGGTGGACGCCCCCTGCACGGGCACCGGCGTGCTGTCCGCGCGGCCCGATGCGCGGTGGCGCCGACGGGAGGAGGCGCTCGCGCCCTTGGTGGAGATCCAGCGGGGGCTGCTGGCCCGGGCGCTCGAGGTGGTGCGCCCCGGCGGCCGCGTGGTCTATTCCACATGCAGCCTGCTGCGCGAGGAGGATGAGGACGTCGTGCGCGCCACCGGTGCGCCGGTGGACGACCTGACCGCGGAGTTCCCGGGCATGGGCTCGCCGGACCTCCCGGGCGCCCTGCGTCTGCTGCCCCACGTGCACGGCACCGATGGGTTCTTCGTCGCCCGCCTTCGGGGCCGATAACCTCCCGCCGATGCCCGCGCCACCCACGTTTCCCGCATTGCCCCTGCTGCCCGCGGTGTGCCCGTCGCTGATGTCCGCGGACCCCCTGCGGCTGGGCGAGCAGGTGGATGCCCTCCTCGATGCCGGCGCCCGCGTGTTCCACGTGGATGTCATGGATGGCCGGTTCGTGCCCAACCTCATGCTGGGTACCGCGACGGCCCGGGCCGTCGCGGCCCTCGTGCGGCCCCGGGGCGGGCTGGTGGACGTGCACCTCATGGTCGGGCGCCCGGGCGACGCCATCGGCTGGTTCGCGCCGCACGCCGACATGATCAGCGTGCACGTGGAGGCCGACCCGCACCCCCACCAGTTGCTCGGTGAGATCCGTGCGGCCGGATGCCGGGCCGGGCTCGCGCTGAACCCCGGAACGCCGCTGGATGCCGTCGCACCGCTGCTGGACGCGATGGACTACGTCAACTGCATGGGAGTGAACCCGGGATTCGCCGGCCAGTCATTCATCCACGCGACCCTCGGCCGCCTCACCGCGCTGCGCGAGGTGCTGCCCGCCCGTGTGGCCCTGCAGGTGGACGGTGGCGTCGGCCCGTCCGTTGCCGCGGACGCCCGTGCGTGCGGGGCCGACCTGCTGGTGTCGGCGTCCGCCATCTTCGGGACCGACGACCCGGTGGCGGCATACGCCAACCTGGTCGAGCAGGTCGCCGCGGCGTGACCGCGACCGGCCGTCCCACCGCGGCCGAGCGGGCGCTGCTCATCCGCGCGTGCGAACTGGCGGCGCGGGGGGTGGGGACGGTGAGCCCCAACCCATCGGTCGGGGCCGTGATCGCCCGCGGCGGCGAGGTGGTGGGGGAGGGATGGCATGCCGGGCCGGGCCTCGCGCATGCCGAGCCCGTGGCCATCGCCCAGGCGGGCGACGCCGCGCACGGCGCCACCCTCGTATGCACGCTTGAGCCCTGCTCACACACGGGGCGCACGGGTCCGTGCACTCAGGCGATCCTCGACGCGGGCATTGCGCGCGTGGTGGTGGGTGCGCTTGATCCGCTCGAGCGCACGCGGGGTGAGGGCGTGCGCATCCTTGCGGCGGCGGGAGTCGAGGTGGTCGTGGCCGACGGCGCGGACGCCGCGCGTGCCCGGGAGGCGGCATCCGCGTTCCTCACCTGGGCCGCCAGCGGGCGCCCGGAGGTGACCCTGAAGATGGCGGCGTCGCTTGATGGACGCGTGGCGACGCGCTCTGGTGACACGCGCTGGATCTCCGGCCCGGAGGCCCGTGCGAGGGTGCACCGTTGGCGCGCCGACATGGACGCGGTGGCCGTCGGCATCGGCACCGCGGTGGCCGATGACCCCATGCTCACCGCGCGCGACGTGGATGTGGCCGTGGGCCGCGAGGCACTGCGGGTGGTGCTCGATCCGCACGCGCGGCTGCCGCTGGGGTCCGCGCTGCTCGTGGCCCCCGCCGCGGCCCCCGTGCTCGTGGTCGCTGGCGCCGATGCCGATCCGGCCCGGGTGGACGCCCTGCGCGCGGCCGGCGCACAGGTGGACCTCACGGATGCCGCCCACGGCGCGTCCTTCCTCGGGGGCGCCCTCGAGGCCCTCGGGAACCGGGAGGTGCAGTCGGTACTGGTGGAGGGCGGCCCCACCGTGGCCGGCGCGCTGCTCGACGCCGGGCTGGTGGACGTGCTCGCATGGGTCGTGGCGCCCGTCGTGATCGGGGGCGATGGCGCCCCGGTCGCGGCCCGTGGGATCGGGGCCGACCGGATCGCCGACGCCCCGCGCGTGGCTGCCCCGCGCATCGAGCGCCTGGGTGATGACGTCCTGGTGATGGGCCGCCTGCGCCCGGTTCCGGACGCCGCCGCCTGACGGGCGAACCGGTGGCCGACGCCCCGCGTGGCTGCCACGCACCTTGAGCATCTGGGTGATGCACGCCGGTGATGGGCCCCGCGCCCCCCGCTCCCGGCGGTGGTGCTGAGCGGCCGGCCGTCTATCCTGCGCCCGATGTTCACAGGACTCATCGAGGAGATCGGCACGGTACGCGAGCGCGTGCCCCGCGCCGCGGGCGCACATCTGGTCATCGTGTGCGACCGGGTGCGCGATGGCCTGGCAATCGGTGACTCGGTCGCGGTGGACGGTGCCTGCCTCACGGTGGTCGCGCTTGACGGCGACGGGTTCGCCGTGGACTGCGTGGAGGAAACGCTTCGCCGCACCTCCCTCGGTGACCGCGAGGCCGGGGATGGCGTCAACCTGGAGCGTGCGCTGCGGATGGGCGACCGGCTCGGGGGCCACATCGTGCAGGGTCACGTGGACGGCACCGGTGCCGTGCGTGCCATCACGCCCGAGGGCGATAGCGTGCGGATGTCCGTGACCGCGGCCCCCGACCTTCTGCGCTACGTGGTGGAGAAGGGCAGCATCACCGTGGACGGTGTCAGCCTCACGGTGGCATCGCGGGAGCCCGACGGCTTCACGGTCGCGCTGATCCCCCACACCATGGGGGCCACGACCCTCGGGGCCGGCGCCGGGGGCCGACGGGTGAACCTCGAGGCCGATGTGGTGGCAAAGTATGTTGACGCGCTTGCGCGCCCGTACGTCGACGGGGGAGGGCCCTCCTGAGCACCCAGACCACGCCGTTCTCCACCATCGAGGACGCCATCGAGGACATCCGGGC
>SXQZ01000010.1 GCA_005792725.1 Actinomycetota bacterium | reverse complement strand
GCATGCCCCGGGCGCGCATTCCCACGGCACTGGTCCCCACCCTGCGGGTCCGGGGGGCGGCACGGCCCGCGGGTACCGCGCCGGCCGAAGGGTCGCGGTGGCGCCCGACGGCGCAGGAGGTCGTGGGCGGGGTGCTGCCGCAGGGAACCCGGAGGGCCGGTGGCGGGGCCAGCGGGTACTTCAATACCACCGGCGCCTGCCGGTGTCTGCAGGAGTTCCGGCAGACACCGGCAGGCGCCGGGGAGTCCACCCAATCAGTGACCTACGAGGTGAGGATCAGATGAGGATTCCGAGGATGGCCGCGACCGGCGCGGTGGCGCTGATGCTGACGGCCGGTGGTCTGGTTGTGAGCGGCTGCGGCGACGCGCAGGTGAACACCGCTGCGAGCACGGCACCCAACGGCACCGAGACCTTCACGTCGGGCGACACCGAGGTGAACGTGGCGCTGGGGCCGAAGTTCGTGATCTCCCTGCCGGAGACGGCGGGTACCGGGTACCAGTGGAAGCCGGCGGGCGGCACGGCCGCGGCGACGATCGTCGATCTGTTCGACGACGCCTTCGTGCCGGACAACCCGGACCTGGCGGGTTCGTCGGGGGTGCGCAACTTCACCTACGACACCGCGTCGGCGGGTTCGGGGACGCTCACATTCGAGTTGCTGCCTCCCGGGTCGACGAAGCCCGACACCACCGAGACGTTCAACGTGACGGTGGAGTAGGCGTGCGATCCGCCGCCATCGCCGCGGCGCTGGGCGCACTGGCCCTCGGTGGGCTGGTGGCCACCGGCTGCGGGGATGGCGGCGGAACGGCCGGCGGCCCGGGCACCGGGAACCTCACGATCACCTACATCCCCGAGCCGGGCGTGGGTGCCCGGACCGCCACGCTGGCGTGCCCGGCGACCGGCAGCGACCAGCGGGTGGCATGTGAGGAGATCGAATCCCTCAGCAGCGCGTTCGACCCCGTCCCCGGCGACACGGCGTGCACCGAGATCTACGGGGGGCCCGAGCAGATCACACTCAGTGGCACCTGGGCAGGCGAGCCCGTGGACACCACGCTCACGCGCACCAACGGCTGCGAGATCGACCGCTACGAGGCCCTCGCCCCCGTCCTGCTGCCCCTGGTGGGCGGCCCGGGAGGCGGGTGACCCCCACCCCGGGGCCAGGTACCTTCCCGACAAGAGCGAGATGAATGGCCAGCCCAGGAGGCGGGTGACCCCCACCCCGGGGCCAGGTACCTTCCGATCGGCCCCACCCACCTCCGGTGCCATGCCCCCGGCCAACCCTCAGGTGGACCTCCACGGCATGGCCCAGGACACACGGCCGGCACGGGTTGGGGCACACGAGGGGTACAGGCCACAGGGGGCACATCGCGGGCACGCCTGCGCGCACGGTCCGGAACGGGAGCGCATGGAAACGAGTGCGGCACTCGTGGCACACTCTGTGCCACAACGGATGAATGCCCGAGAAGACCGTGAGGTCCCGGCTTGATCAGGAGTCGCGCCTGGCACTGAGGCTGCTGGTCCGGACCGGGATGACCGAGTCGGAGGCCGTGCGCACATCGCTGGTGGAGGCCGCCGCCGCGCGCAGTACGGAGGAGGCCCTGCGGGCGGAGTGCGACCGGCTGATGCAGGACCACGAGGCCGTGGAGCGCGAGATGGCCGAGTTCCGGGAGTGGGAGGAGGTCACCGGCCCGTGGCCGGACTGAGGCGGGGGGATATCCATGCCGCCCGGTTTGGGCGCCCGGACGAATGCCACCCGACGGGCACCCGCCCTGCCCTCATCCTGCAGGCCGATGGCATGACGGGGTGGTCCACCGTCATCGTCGCCCCCTTGTCCTCGTCGGCCCGCCCCACGCGTTTCCGGCCACTCGTCACGGTGGGGGGGACCGGGACCAGGGTGCTGGTGGAGAACGTGCGCGCCCTCGATGCGGGCCGCATCGGGCGACGGCTCGGCTCGCTCAGCGCGGATGAACTGATGGACGTAAACCTCGCCATCAAGAAGGTGCTGGGGCTGTCGTAGGGCGTGGCCGCCACGCGCCACCGCGACGCGGGTGCTGGGACCGGCCCACCGTCGCCCCGGGGGACGACGCGCGACGGCTCCATCCTCCCGGCGCCGGGTGTCAACCCGGGACGCGGGGCACCCGTACCGCCCCCCCTCAGGCGACCGACGGTCGCCTGAGGGGGTCATGCCGTGGCCCCCGGACGGTGCGGGCTACATCCCGGCGAGTTGCGCGGTGGCGGCCGCGAGCAGGTTGGGGGGGATGGGCGCATAGCCCAGCGCCGGCAGTTGCGACTGGGCCTCACGACCGAGGAAGTACGTGAACACCCGCTTCGCGCCGGCATTGTCCCGGCCCGTCACCGCGAGCAGGTATGTGGTGGCCGAGATCGGGTAGGCGCCCTTCACCGCGCTGTCGGCCACATCGAGCACGAGGTCATCCGGTATCTGCCCGAGCGCACCCGCCTTGCTCACCGACTGCACGCTGGGCACGACGTACCCGCCGGCCTTCGACCGGACGGCGGCCGTCATGCCCTCCATGCCGGCACGCATCACGTCGCCCAGGTCCACGTAGCCGATGGCGTACTCGTTCGTCTTGACGCAGATCGCCACCGCGGGACCGCCGGGGGCGTTGGCCAAGGTCTTCGGCGTGAAGGGCGGCGTCTTGCTCTTCCCCACCCGCTTCTCGAACTCCGGATCCGCCTTCACCAGGTATGACGAGAAGTTCTTGCTGGTCCCCGAGGCATCGGACCGGGCACAGGCGATGATGCCCTCACCGGGCAGCGCGGCACCGGGATTGTCCGCCGCGATCAACGGGTCGTCCCACTGCGTGACGGTGCCCATGTAGATACCCGCGATGGCCTTGCCGGAGAGGTTGAGGCGTCGGCCCCGGAGCTCGGGGATGTTGACCGGCACCGTCACCGCCCCGAGCAGCGACGGGAAATACCGCACGGTGGCGCCGATCTCGGCCTGCTCCTCCTCGTCGAGGGCGGCGTCGCTGCCGGCCCAGGCCACGGTCTTGTCGGTCAGATCCTTGATGCCCGCGCCCGACCCCTTGGGCGCGTACGAGCACGTCTGCGACTCCTGGCACCAGCGGGTGTAGGCGGCGGCGGGGAACGTGGCACCGCTGCCCTGGGCCCGATGGGTGGGTGACGCCGTGCGGGACGAATCGGTGGGGCTCCCGGAGGAGTCGCCACAGCCGCCGGCGATCAGCGCGGCGGCGGCGATCAGCCCGACAAGCACGGCGAGGGGGCCGGTCATCTGGCACGGGATACGCACGGCGCGCATTGTGTCAGGCGAGCAGCGTTCGGCTGAGGCGATGCACGGGTACCCGGAAGAGCACAGCCGTGAAGCCCGCGAGCACCGCGACGTGGCCCACCGTGACCCACCCGACATCGCCCATCACCAGCTCACGGGTCGCAGCCACGAAGTGCGACAGCGGGAGGCACCAGCCGATCACCTGGGCCCAGTCGGGCAGCGCGGTGAACGGGAAGAAGATGCCACCGAAAAGGAACATGGGCGTCATCACACCGGTCCAGAAGATGTTGAAGTGCTCGATGTTCGAGGTGAATGACGTGTACGCCATGCCGATCACCCCGAAGGTGAGCGCACCGATGACGAACACCACCGGGCACAGCAGTGCCCACCACGAGGCGATGAGCCCGAAGGGCGCCATCACGATGAGGAAGACGACGCCGTAGATGGTGCCGCGGGTGGCACCCCAGAGGTACTCCCCCACCACCACATCGCCGACCGACAGCGGTGTGGTGATCGCGGCCTCGAACACCCGGCGCACATGGATGCGCACAAAGGCGTTGTAGGAGGTCTCGAGGATGGCCCCGAACATCACCGCACTCGCCGCGATGCCCGGCGCGATGAAGGCAACGTACGACACGCCATCCACCTGCGTGAGGTACGTGCCGAGCCCCAGGCCCATGATCGCCAGATAGGCGATGGCCTCCACGAACCTCGGACCCAGGGTGGTGAGCACGGTCTTGCGGCCGACCATGGCGTTGCGGTACCAGAACCGGCTCGCGCCGCTCGCGGTGATCCGCGGGCCAGCGGCGCTCAATCCAGAGCCTCCACTGCGGCCTGGAAGTCCGCGGCCAGGCCATTGTGGCCGTGCCGGATCGCGGCATCGATGCCGGCCAGATAGGCGTCGGCCGCCCCATGGGGGTCGCCGAGCGCGGTCAGGCACTCCGCGAGGTGGCCATAGGCCGCGCCCTCGTCGGTGGCGATGCCGAGGTAGGCGCGGTACTCCGCGACGGCCTCATCCCACCGCCCGGCCTGGCGCAGCGCCACCGCCAGGCCGTAGCGGGCACGCGGCTCACCGGGCTGGTCGGCCACGATGCGCGAAAAGTATGCGACGCGGTCGATGCTCATGCCGGGCGCAGACGCACCGGACCGATCCCGCGGATGGCCCGCCGGTCGGACGCGGCGAGAGCCGTTTCCCGTGCCACGCCGACCGCGTCGGGGTCCGGGCCGGGCAATGGATGTACGCACACGAGCCACGCGCCGGCGTCTGCATCGGCGTGGGTGTCGCCGTGGGCGTGGCCGTCGGCGTCGGCGTCGGCGTCACACACCGTCGTGGTTGCGAGCCGGCGGCCGGCCCGGTCGTCGCCATTGATGGCGCCGGTGGCGGTGCGGGGGGGTCCGCCCCGGAGATCGGGGCCCGGCACGACGGCCAGCCCGGCACCGCCGATCGGGGGGCCGTAGTCACCCGTCACGAGCGCTGCCGGCCGCAGACGACGACACGGCCCATGTCGTCGAGCGCGATGGCCATGGGGACGCCCATGCCGTGGATCGTAGTGCGGGCGACCGGCCTGCCGGGCCGATCCCCTGTCCACCTTCACGCGGCGACGCACGTAACGGCTCACCGTTCGTCGCCGTGCGCCCCGGCCCAGGGGCCGGGTTCCCCGGGCGGCGGGCGGCGCTGCCGCCCCAGCACGCACGCGGGGGCGCAGGACCTCGGGGGCGCCTCTTGAGTGCCGGGGCCGGGGGGTGCGGAGGCGGGCCCCGGGGGGCGAAGGCGACGTGCATCCCGGCCGACGCGCAGGTGTGCGGCACCGGGGGCCGCCGGGGGGCAGGGGCTGTCCGGGGTTGTCGTCAGAATGTTACAAAAGACACTTGGGGGACCCCTGCAATCCCGCTTGCCATGAGGCAATCCGCACTATGGTGCGCTTGTGCGGCACCGTTGTTATGGTGACGGCACGGCGGCAACGACGACGAGGCCCGTCCGCTTGGATCTTGGCACCTGGCTTCCACTTCTGATCTACATCGTGCTCGGCGCAGGCGTCGCCGGAGCGCTGTTTTCGTTGTCGCTCATCGGTCGCCGCCGGCCGAACCCCGTGAAGGCACTGCCCTTCGAGAGCGGCATCCTCACCGTGCAGCCGGCGCGCCAGCGGTTCTCCATCGACTTCTACCTCACGGCCATGCTCTTCATCGTCTTCGACATCGAGTTGGCCTTCCTGTACCCGCTCGCCGTGGTGCTGCGCGAGTTCGGCACCGTTGCGGTGGTCGAGCTGGTCATCTTCATGGCGGTGCTCACCGCGGCGCTGGTGTACATCTGGCGCAAGAGGGCCCTCGAATGGCACTGATCCCACCACCGGGGGCGCCCGTGCACCGCGCGGCGCGGACCGACGACCGGATCGACTGGGACCTTCGGGACCCCTTCGCCGCCGAGGCGTCCAAGGGCCTGCTCACCACCACGGTCGAGAAGGCCATCGCCTGGACGCAGACCTCGGCGATCTGGCCGGCGACCTTCGGGCTCGCGTGCTGCTCAATCGAGATGATGCATACGCTCAGCCCACGACTCGACATGGGCCGCTTCGGCGCCGAGTACTTCCGCGGCACCCCGCGCCAGAGCGACCTGATGATCGTCGCCGGGCGCCTCACGCAGAAGATGGCGCCCGTGGTGCGGCACATCTACG